>NZ_JAAGPG010000317.1:0-9588 GCF_017104665.1 Burkholderia sp. Se-20378
TTGCCGGTCGTGCGGGTGAACAGGCGCGCTGCATGGAACGGCGACAGGCCGGCTGCCTGCGCGACTTCGTCGAGCGTCACCGTGCACATGAGATCGGCGGCGAGACACTCGCGCATCGCGTCGACGCGCGGTTCGTCCGCTGCGAGCGGCGCCGGTCGCGGCAGTGCGTCGGCATGGCGCACGATCAGCGTCGACAACGCATCGAGCATCGCCGTTTCGGCGGCGAGCGGATCGTAGATGCGCGGTGCGCCCGCCATCGGATCGTCAACCGGCTGCCCGTGCGGCTGCGACGGCAGTGCGCGCTCGCTGCCGGCCTCCATCATCCGGTGCGCCAGCGCGAGCCTGGCCGCAAGATCGGCATCGCGAATCACGTCGGGTGCAAACCACGGCGCGTCCTGCGGGCGGCCGGCGATCGCACTGGTGAGTTCGCGGATGAATTCGACCGGCATGTAGCTGACGCGATAGCACCAGCCCTCGTCGGCCGCGCGCGAACCCGTGTGCACTTCGCCGGGATTGATGACGGGCACGGAGCCGGTTTCGGCGACATAGCCGCTGCCGCGATAGGTGAAGCGTTCCGCGCCTTCGAGAATCACGGGGATCGTGTACGCGTCGTGCCAGTGGGGCGCGAACGTGTGGTCGCGATAGGTGGCCGTGACGAGATCCGCATCCGGCAGCAGCGGCGTGCGCCAGTAGCGTGCGGAGTCTGGAAGGCGGGTGGCGGACATGATCGGGCGCGGAGGCGGTCGAATCGACAGTGTATCGCTCGCGCGCCCGGCAGGTGCGGGCTTTACTTGACCGGAATCGTCGTGCCGGTCGGCATCGGTACCGCGGTGACGGCGTTCTTCGGGCTGCCGCTGACGATGCGGTCGCTGTAGGTCAGGTAGACGATCGTGTTGCGCTTGGCGTCGACCACGCGCACGACGTGCAGGGTCTTGAAGATGAACGACATGCGCTCGCTGAACACGTCGGTCTGCTGCTTGAGCGGCTCCTTGAAGCTGATCGGGCCAACCTGCCGGCATGCGATCGACGCTTCGCTCGGATCCTCGGCGACGCCGAGCGTGCCCTTGATCCCGCCGGTGTGGGCGCGCGACACGTAACAGGTCACGCCGTTCACGACCGGATCGTCATACGCCTCGACGACCACGCGATCGGAGCCCGTGACGCGGAAATGGGTGTTGACGCTGCCGACTTCCTCCGCGTGCGCGAGCGGCGCCGCGGCGAATGCGGAAAGCAGGAGGGCGAAGGGGGCTGAGCGGAGGAGGCGGTGCTTCATCGATGGAACCGGATGCGAATGCGGGACAGAGACTCTAGCATGCGCGCGATCGGGCGATGAAAGCGTAAAGGCGGGCCGGAAAAACAAAAGGCCCGTCGATTGACGGGCCTTTCGCTATTTGGCTCCCCGACCTGGGCTCGAACCAGGGACCTACGGATTAACAGTCCGGCGCTCTACCGACTGAGCTATCGGGGAATAAATCGGTACATCTGCATGCTTGTTTGTCTACCAGCAAAAAGCCCGTCCACTTTCAACGGGCCTTTGCGTTTTTGGCTCCCCGACCTGGGCTCGAACCAGGGACCTACGGATTAACAGTCCGGCGCTCTACCGACTGAGCTATCGGGGAACAAACAACAACAGCAGAGAAACGAGATTATATGGAGCGTTGATCAGGCCGTCAATACTTTTGGGCCGCGACGCACAAAAATATTTTTGCGGCCGCTGCGCGATCAGCGCTCGAGCAGGTGCAGTTTGTCCTGCACGTCCTTCCACTCGTCCGCGTCGGCCGGTGCCGGCTTGGTCTTCGTGATCGACGGCCAGTCCTTCGCCAGCTCGGCGTTCAGCGCGGTGAACTGCTGCTGGTCGCCGGGAACGTCTTCTTCGGCATAGATCGCATTGGTCGGGCACTCTGCGACGCACACGGCGCAGTCGATGCACTCGTCCGGATCGATGGCGAGAAAGTTGGGACCTTCACGGAAGCAATCCACCGGGCACACATCCACGCAGTCCGTGTATTTGCACTTGATGCAGCCTTCGGTCACAACGTGAGTCATTAAAACGCTCCTGCTTGGCGGTATATATGGGGTGGCGTTTGCGCCAAAACCGGCATTGTAACTGAAGCGCAAAACCCGCATGGCGTGGTCGGCTATCCGGCTTATATCGTTTCGTGATTAGTTTATGGGGCCCGCCCAGGGGGCTCGTCGAAGGGGCGCACCAACGGCGGCACGTGTCCCGTACGCCGGTAGGGCGGGGCGACCGGCGCCGGGCGGCAGGCGGTTTCACGATGGTCGGGCCCGCATTCGGGTAACATGGCCGACAGACCGGGCGGCGCGCGGTGCGCCGGGGCCCTGTCACGATATTGGCGGTGCCGTAATCATGATCATCACTTCGCTGCTCGACACGGATCTCTACAAGTTCACGATGATGCAGGTCGTCCTGCATCACTTTCCCGCTGCAAGCGTCGAATACCGTTTCCGGTGCCGCACGCCCGGCGTCGATCTCGTGCCGTACATCGACGAGATCCGCGACGAGGTGCGCGGCCTGTGCGCGCTGCGTTTTTCCGACGTCGAACTCGACTACCTGCGGCGGATGCGCTTCATCAAGAGCGATTTCGTCGATTTCCTCGCGCTGTTCCACCTGAACGAGAAGTACATCTCGATCACGCCGTCGCCGAAGGGCAACGGCGAAATCGACATCGGGATCACGGGGCCGTGGCTGCACACGATCCTGTTCGAGATCCCGGTGCTCGCGATCGTCAACGAAGTGTATTTCCGCAACACGCAGCGCGAGCCCGACTATCGCGAAGGCCGCGAGCGGCTGTGCGAGAAAATCAAGCTGCTCGGCGCGAAGCCCGAATTCGCCGACTGCAAGATCGCCGACTACGGCACGCGCCGGCGCTTCTCGAAGGTCTGGCACGAGGAAGTCGCACTGACGCTGCGCGACGGCCTCGGCCCGCAGTTCGCAGGCACCAGCAACGTGCTCTATGCGATGAAGCACGGCATCACGCCGCTCGGCACGATGGCGCACGAGTACCTGCAGGCCTGTCAGGCGCTCGGCCCGCGGCTGCGCGATTCGCAGATCTACGGCTTCGAGATGTGGGCGAAGGAATACCGCGGCGACCTCGGGATCGCGCTGTCGGACGTCTACGGGATGGATGCATTCCTGAACGACTTCGACATGTATTTCTGCAAGCTGTTCGACGGCGCGCGCCACGATTCGGGCGATCCGTTCGAATGGGGCGAGCGGATGCTGCGCCATTACGAGTCGAACCGTTGCGACCCGCGGACCAAGGTGCTCGTGTTCTCGGACGCGCTCGACATCCCGAAGGTCATGCAGTTGTACGAACGGTTCCGCGGCCGCTGCAAGCTCGCGTTCGGTGTCGGCACGAACCTCACCAACGATCTCGGCTACGTGCCGCTGCAGATCGTGATCAAGATGGTCCGCTGCAACGGTCAACCGGTCGCGAAGCTGTCGGATTCGCCGGGCAAGAGCATGTGCGACGACAAGGCGTATCTCGCGTACCTGCGCCAGGTGTTCGGCATCGCGCAGCCGGTCGAGGAAGACGCGTCGAAGTAAGCGTCGGCCGAACGGCCAAAACTGCGTTGTGGCGAGGTCGGCCGGTATAATCCGACGGTATCGCCCGCCAACGTCACGAGGACCGTTCATGGACACTTCCGCTGCCCGTCGCCAGATCCTCGCACGCATTCGCGCGGCGCAGGGACGTGCGGCCGAACCCGATGCGGCCGAGCGCGACGGTGTTGCCGACTATCTCGCCCGTCATCCGGAGGGCCCGCGTCCGCCGGCAGCGGCCGATCTCGTCGCGGCATTCGTCGATGAAGCAGCACGCCTGTCGACGACGGTCGACGAGGTCGCGTCGCTTGCCGAGGTACCGGCCGCCGCGGCTCGCTACCTTTCTGCTCACAGTCTGCCGACGCAGGCCGTTGCATGGCGCACGCTCGCCGATTTCGACTGGGCGGGTGCAGGCCTGTCGGTCGAATGCCGCAAGCCGCGCGACGGCGATCTGGTCGGCCTCACCGGCTGTTTTTGCGCGACTGCCGAAACGGGTTCGCTGGTGCTGCTGTCCGGCCCCGACACCTATGCGTCGGCCGGCCTGCTGCCGGAAACCCACATTGCAATCGTGCCCGCGTCGCGGATCGTCGCCGGTCATGAAGACGCATTTGCGCTGATTCGTTCGGAGCGCGGCGAATTGCCGCGCGCGGTCAATTTCGTGTCGGGCCCGTCGCGCACGGGCGATATCGAGCAGACCATCGTACTGGGCGCGCACGGCCCGTACCGCGTTCACGTGATCGTCGTACGGGGCGCATGACGCGCCCGCTGCATCCACTACCACTCGAACAAGGAAGTTCTGCATGAAACGACATGCCGCCTGGGCGGGCATGGCGTCGGGGATCGCGCTTGGCGCCGTTCCCGCGCTTGCATCGGCCGCAACGCTCGACGGTGCCACGCTGTCTGCACTCTGGGGTATCCCGTTCGCCGGGATCCTGCTGTCCATCGCACTGTTCCCGCTCGTCGCCCCCGTGTTCTGGCATCACCACTTCGGCAAGATTGCGGCCGGGTGGGCGGTCGTGTTCCTGATCCCGTTCGCGTTCGCGTTCAGCGCGGGCACCGCGTTCGGCACGCTCGTGCATGCGCTGCTCGAGGAATACATTCCGTTCATCGTGCTGCTCACCGCGCTCTATACGGTCGCGGGCGGCATCTGCGTAAACGGCAACCTGCACGGCACGCCGAAGCTGAACACCGCGATCCTCGCGCTCGGCACGCTGCTCGCGAGCGTGATGGGCACGACGGGCGCCGCGATGCTGCTGATCCGGCCGCTGCTGCGCGCCAACGACAACCGCAAGCATGTCGTGCACGTCGTGATCTTCTTCATCTTCCTCGTCGCGAACGCGGGCGGCTCGCTGTCGCCGCTCGGCGATCCGCCGCTGTTCCTCGGTTTCCTGAATGGCGTGAGCTTCTTCTGGACGACCACGCACCTCGCACTGCCGATGCTGTTCATCTGCGTCGTGCTGCTGACGCTGTTCTTCGTGCTCGATACGTACTTCTACCGGAAGGGCGGCGAGGAGCGGCCTGCCGTGCTCGACCCGACGCCCGACAACGACAGGCTGTCGATCGACGGCAAGATCAATTTCGTGCTGCTCGTAGCCGTGATCGGCCTGGTGCTGATGAGCGGCGTATGGAAGCCGGGCATCACGTTCGACGTGTGGGGCACGCACGTCGCGCTGCAGAACCTCGTACGCGACGTCGCGCTCGTGGGCGTCACGCTCGCGTCGCTCGCGCTGACGCCGCGCTCCGCGCGCGAGGGCAACGCGTTCAACTGGGCGCCGATCGAGGAAGTCGCGAAGCTGTTCGCGGGGATCTTCGTGACGATCGCACCGGTGATCGTGATCCTGCGTGCTGGTGCCGACGGCGCATTCGCGCAGATCGTCCATCTCGTCACGGGGCCGGACGGCAAGCCGATCGACGCGATGTACTTCTGGGCGACCGGCATCCTGTCGTCGTTCCTCGACAACGCGCCGACCTACCTCGTGTTCTTCAACCTCGCGGGTGGCGATGCGCAGTCGCTGATGACGACCGGCGCGTCGACGCTCGCCGCGATTTCCGCGGGCGCGGTGTTCATGGGCGCGAACAGCTATATCGGCAACGCGCCGAACTTCATGGTGAAGGCGATCGCCGAATCGCGCGGCGTGAAGATGCCGAGCTTCTTTGCCTACCTCGGCTGGGCGCTGGTCGTGCTGATACCGGTATTCCTGTTGACGTCGTGGATCTTCTTCTCGGCGTAAGCTGACGATTTTCAACCTAGAGCGGGCGGTCCCGGCGGCGCATGACGCGCTGCGATCCGTCCGCGGCATGCGGAGATGGCGATGCAGAAGATCCTGGTCGCGCGTCCGATCTTTCCGGACGTGATCGAGCGACTCAAGCAGTATTTCGATGTCGACTGGAACAATGGCGACGCACTCGCTCGCGACGTGCTCGCTGCGCGTCTGGCCGACAAGGACGGCGCGCTGACGGCCGGTGATCCGGTCGGCGCGGCCGAGCTTGCGGCGGCGCCGCGCCTGCGCGTCGTGGCGAACATGGCGGTCGGCTACAACAATTTCGACATGGCCGCGTTCAACGCGGCGAACGTGCTCGGCACCAACACCCCCGACGTGCTGAACGAGTCGACTGCCGATTTCGGCTGGGCGCTGATGATGGCCGCAGCACGCCGGATCGCCGAATCCGAGCACTGGCTGCGGGCCGGCCACTGGCAGAAGTGGGTGTACGACGGTTTCCTCGGCAGTGACATCTACGGTTCGACGCTCGGGGTCATCGGGATGGGGCGCATCGGCCAGGCGCTCGCGCGTCGCGCACGCGGCTTCGGGATGCAGGTGATCTATCACAACCGGTCGCGCGTCGCGCCCGAGATCGAGGCCGAGCTGAATGCCGAGTACGTGTCGAAGGATGCGCTGCTCGCGCGTGCCGATCACGTCGTGCTCGTGCTGCCGTACACGAAGGAGAACCATCACACGATCGGCGCGGCCGAGCTCGCGAAGATGAAGCCCACCGCGACGCTGACCAACATCGCGCGTGGCGGGATCGTCGACGACGCGGCGCTGGCCGTCGCGCTGCGCGACGGGACGATCGCCGCAGCCGGCCTCGACGTGTACGAAGGCGAACCGACGGTCCATCTGGCGCTGCTCGAGGTGCCGAACGTCGTGCTGACGCCGCATATCGCAAGCGCGACCGAAAAGACGCGCCGCGCGATGGCGAACCTCGCCGCCGACAACCTGATCGCCGCGCTGGGTGAAGGGCCGCGCGCAGGGCAGCCGCCGAATCCGATCAACCCTGACGTGATCGGGAAGCCGCGCGCATGACGATGACGTTGTTGCTTGCGGTGGTCGTCGTGCTGGCCGTCGCGCTGGCGGTGGCGATCGTCGCGCTCGTGCGTGGCGGTGGCCGCCACGACGATGCGGCAGTGCTGGGTGACCAGATCGAGGACGCCGCGCATGCGCAGGCGCGTGCGGTCGAGCGGCTCGAACGCGAATTGCGCGGCGAGATCGTCGAGAACGCGCGCGGTTCGCGCACCGAGCTGGCCGGCAGTTTCGCGCAGCTTCAGCAGACGCTCGCCGCGCAACTGACGAGCGTGGCGACCGTGCAGAACAATCAGATCGACGGTTTTGCACAGCAGCTCGGCAAGCTCGTCGCCGGCAATGCGCAGCAGTTCGACGCGATGCGCGAGAGCGTGCAGCGCCAGGCGCAGCAGGCGCGCGAGGAGCAGACGGGTGCGCTCAGGCTGTTCGGCGACACGTTGAACCGGCAGCTCACGCAACTGACCGAGGCGAACGACCGCCGGATCGGCGAGGTGCGCGCGACGCTCGAACAGCGGCTGAAGGAAATCGAGACGAACAACGCGGCGAAGCTCGAGGAGATGCGCCGCACCGTCGACGAGAAACTGCACGCGACGCTCGAGCAGCGGCTCGGCGAATCGTTCAAGCTCGTGTCGGACCGGCTCGAGCAGGTGCATCGCGGGCTCGGCGAGATGCAGACGCTCGCAGCAGGGGTCGGCGATCTGAAGAAGGTGCTGACCAACGTGAAGACGCGCGGCACCTGGGGTGAAGTGCAGCTCGAGGCGCTGCTCGAACAGATGCTGACACCGGAGCAGTACGCGAAGAACGTGGCGACGGTGCCGAAGAGCAGCGAGCGCGTCGAGTTCGCGATCCGGCTGCCTGGGCGCGAGGCCGGCACGCGCGACGCGCCGCCCGTGTGGCTGCCGATCGACGCGAAATTCCCGCGCGAAGACTACGAGCGGTTGATCGATGCGCAGGAGCGTGCCGATGCGGTGGCGGTCGAGGAAGCGGCCCGTGCGCTCGAAGCACGCGTGCGGCTGGAGGCGCGCACGATCGCCGAGAAGTACGTCGCGCCGCCGCATACGACCGATTTCGCGCTGCTGTTCCTGCCGACCGAAGGGCTCTATGCGGAGATCCTGCGTCGCCCGGGGCTGACCGACCTGCTGCAGCGCGACTATCGCGTGACGGTCGCCGGCCCGACGACGCTCACCGCACTGTTGAACAGCCTGCAGATGGGCTTCCGTACACTGGCGATCGAGCAACGGTCGAGCGAGGTGTGGCAGGTGCTCGGCGCGGTGAAGACGGAGTTCGGCAAGTTCGGCGACGTGCTTGCCCGCACGAAGTCGCAGCTCGAAACGGTCACGCGCTCGATCGAGGCCGCCGAGCAGCGCACGCGTGTGATGAACCGCAAGCTGAAGCAGGTCGAGGCGCTGCCGGGCGATACGGCGGCAGGGCTGCTCGGCGCGGAAGGGTCCGACGGTGCCGATGCGGACGACGCATGACGCACATGGCCGACATCGGCCGGAAAGCAAAAACGGGCGCTGCGGCGCCCGTTTTCTTTTGAAGCGCTTGCCGGCGTGGCCGGCCCGCGGTCAATGCCCGGCGAGCGTATCCAGTGCGTCGCCCGTGACCCGAACGATGCGCCAGTCGGGCAGCACGGTTGCGCCCATTTTTTCGTAGAAATCGATCGCCGGCTGGTTCCAGTCGAGGACCGACCATTCGAAGCGCCCGCAACGACGCTCGACGGCCAACGCCGCGAGGTGACGCAGCATCGCGGTGCCGAGGCCCGTGCCGCGCTGCGACGGCTGCACGTACAGATCCTCGAGATACAGGCCGCGCCGGCCGAGGAACGTCGAATAATTGTGGAAGAACAGCGCATACGCGACGATCGCGCCGTCGTGCTCGGCCACCCGCGCCTCGGCGGCAGGCTGCTCGCCGAACAGCGCGTCGGCGAGATCGGCCTCGGTTGCGACGAACAGGTGCGCAAGCTTCTCGAACTCGGCCAGCTCGCGCATCAGCGCGAGGATCGCGCCGACGTCACGTGCCTGGGCCGCGCGGATCAGCGGTGTGCCGTTCACGCTTCCTCCGGCGGATCGGACAGCACGATCTCGATGCCGCCGAAGCGCGATGCGACCCAGTTGTACGCGTGGCATGCGATCCACAGCAGCACGAAGCCGAGGATCGCGTTCAGCAGCAGCGCGCTCAGGATCGTGCTCAGTTCGACCATTCCGTAACGAATGTACGCGACGAGAATGCCGAGCAGCACGATCGGCACGCTGAACGTCAGGTAGACGAGGATCAGCGCCTTTGCGGTTTGTCCCGCGGCGATCGACGAGATTTGTTTCTTCATGTGCGGATTGCCCCCGTAGAGATATACCGATAGTGGAATTCAGATCAGGCCGTCGAGCGGCAGGATGTCGACCGGGGTGCCCGCGTCGACTGCCGCGGTATCGTGGCCCAGGACGATGAAACAGTTGGCGGCCGAGAGGCCGCTCAGCGACGCGGAACTCTGCGAGCCGGCCGGTGCGACGTGCCAGCGGCCGTCGGCGGCGCGCGTCGCGATACCGCGCAGGTAGTCGGTGCGGCCCGGGCGCGTCTTCAGCGCTTGCGTGCTGAGTGCCGTATGTAGCGACGGCGGCTGGGCCTGTGCGCCGGCCAGCGTCAGCAGCGCGGGCCGCACGATCGCGTAGAACGTCACGGCCGACGCGACCGGGTTGCCGGGCAGCCCGAAAAACAGCGTGTGACCGGCGC
>NZ_JAAGPG010000318.1:0-9585 GCF_017104665.1 Burkholderia sp. Se-20378
TCCGGCCTTCGCGCCGGCCCGCCGCGAGCCCGCCGCCGCGTTCCCGTCAGGGGGCGCGGCGGTTTTTATTTGCGCGCCTATAATCGCCCGAGCGCCGTACCCGGCGCCGGGCAGGCCGACGGCGCACGCGCGGCCGCCTCGAACAGAACGTACAACGACAAGGAGATCGCCGATGCATGCCGTCACGCAGTCCCGTTCCATTGCCTCGTCGCCGCGCGTGTGGCGCGCGGTGGTCGCCGCGTCGATCGGCAACGCGCTCGAGTGGTTCGATCTCGTCGTCTACGGCTTCTTCGCGGTGACGATCTCGAAGCTGTTCTTCCCGGCCGGCAACGACACCGTGTCGCTGCTGCTCACGCTCGGCACGTTCGGCGTGTCGTTCTTCATGCGCCCGCTCGGCGCGATCGTGCTCGGCGCGTATGCCGACCGCGAGGGCCGCAAGGCCGCGCTCACGCTGTCGATCCTGCTGATGATGGGCGGCACGCTGATCATCGCGGTGCTGCCGACCTACGAGACGATCGGCGTCGCGGCGCCGGTGATCCTCGTCGCCGCGCGGCTGATGCAGGGCTTCTCCGCCGGCGGCGAGTTCGGCAGCGCAACCGCGTTCCTCGCCGAGCACGTGCCGGGCCGGCGCGGCTTCTTCGCGAGCTGGCAGGTGGCGAGCCAGGGGCTCACGACGCTGCTCGCCGCCGGCTTCGGCACCGTGCTGAACGCGCAGCTCACGGCCGCGCAGATGGCTTCCTGGGGGTGGCGCGTGCCGTTTTTCTTCGGCCTGCTGCTCGGGCCGGTTGCGTACTACATCCGCACGAAGGTCGACGAGACCCCCGAATTCCTCGCGGCGGAAGGCACCGCGAATCCGCTGCGCGACACGTTCGCGTCGCACAAGGCACGCCTGGTCGCCGCGATGGGCGTGGTGGTGCTCGGCACCGTCGCGACCTATCTCGTGCTGTTCATGCCGACCTACGGCGTGAAGCAGCTCGGCCTCGCGCCGTCGGCCGCGTTCGCGGCGATCCTCGTCGTCGGCGTGATCCAGATGGCGTTCGCGCCGCTCGTCGGCCACTGGTCGGACACTTACGGCCGCGTGCGCGTGATGATCGCGCCGGCCATCGGCATCCTCGTGCTGATCTATCCGGCATTCGCGTACCTGGTTGCCCATCCGGGCTTCGGCACGCTGATCGCGCTGCAGGTGCTGCTCGCGTTCCTGATGACGGGCTACTTCGCGGCGTTGCCGGGTTTGCTGTCCGAAGTGTTTCCGGTGCAGACGCGCACGACCGGGATGTCGCTCGCCTATAACGTCGCGGTGACGATCTTCGGCGGCTTCGGGCCGTTCATCATCGCGTGGCTGATCAAGGCGACCGGGATGAAGACCGCGCCGAGCTTCTACCTGATGTTCGCGGCCGTGCTGAGCCTCGTGGCGCTGGTCGTGCTGCGCAAGCGGTTCGGGTTCCGGTAACCGGGCGGGGCGGCGTGCGTCAGTTGCCAGCGCGCTCGCATACGGGCCGTGCCGGCATCAGTTGCGGTTTGGCTTCGATGGTGTGCACCGGGCGCCCGGCGAGCGCGGCAAGCGCCTGCCCGAGTTGCCAGTCGGTTGCCGTGCCGAACTCGCGCTGCGGCAGCGCCGCGCTCTTCGCCGTATCGATCTTCGCGAGCGCACGTTGCTCGCGCAGCTTCTGCCGTTCCTTGCGTACCTTCGCGAACGGATCGGGCGCCAGCCGGTCCGCGTACGGCGCGCGGGCGAGATCGGCTTCCCGGTACCACAGCAGCACGCCGTCGACGTCCGAGTCGCGGCGTGGCGGCACGAGCCAGTCCGGCACGACGCCGTAGCCGTCCATCGGGCAGCCGTTCGGCCGCAGGTTGCGCGCGTACGTGAAATTCAGGCGCGTGCCGTCGATCAGGTCGACGCCCGTCTGCGCGAGCCCCTTCCCGTAGGTCGGCATGCCGAGCAGCTTCGCGCGGCCGAGATCCTTCAGCGCCGCCGCGGTCGCTTCGGCGGCCGACGCGCTTTGTCCGTCGACGAGCACGACGAGCGGCACGGTGCGCCACCAGTCGTCCGCCTGCAGCGGTGCGAGCGGGTCCTGGCCGTGCATGACCGGCAATTCGTAATCGGGCCAGTTGGTCGTGTAGCGGCGGCGGTTGGCGTCGCCACGCTCGACCGTCACCATCGCGGTGCGGTCGCGGCCCGCGAACAGCGCGGTGATGCCGATCGCCGCATTGAGCGCGCCGCCGCCGTTGATGCGCAGGTCGAGGATCACGCCTTTCACCGGCGGGCCCGCGCGGCGTGCCGCCTGCACCGCATCGATGTAGTCGCCGACCGCCGGCTCGGGAAAGCTCGACAGCCGCGTGTACAGGATGTCGCCGTCGAGCCGTTTCGCGGTCGCGGGATGCGGCTTGAGGATCGTCCGCACCGGCGCGAAGCTCAGCACCGTGTGCGACGGGCCGCGCTGGACCGTGAGTTTCAGCGGCACGCCCGCGTCGCCCTTGGCGAGTTTGGTCAGGTCGGCGGGATCGATGCCGACGACGCTCGTATCGTTCATCGCGACGACCAGATCGTCGGGGCGCACGCCGGCCTTTTCCGCGGGCGCGTCGGGAATCACGTCGACGATGTGCAGCCCGTCGGGCCGCGTCTCGAACACGATGCCGATGCCGGGCGTGCCGTCGCGCGCGCGCCGTTCGTCGTCGCGCCGCTCCTGCTCCTCCTTCGCGTCGAAGAAACGCGCGTACGGCAGCGTCTTGATCCCCGCGTGAGTCGTTGCGTCGAGCAGCGCGCCGATGTCGATGTCGGTCAGGTGCTGTTTCTTCAGCACTTCGACGGCCGCCTTGAGCTCGCAGATCTGCGGCTCCCAGTCGGGCGGGCAGGGTGAAGGCGGCTGGGCGGAGGCGGGTGGGGAAGCGGGTGCAGAAGCGGGTGCAGAAGCGGGCGGGGCGGACGCCGGCTGTTGCGCCCCGACGGACGACGCACACGGCAGGAGCGCGGCCGTGACGGCTGCGCAAACGGCAAGGCGAAGAACGACACGCGTGGGAGGCATCATCGGGACCGCACGTTTGAACGGAGGGCGAAGGTGCTGTCCCGGTGACGCACAGCCGGCAGGCGGCGCGGCGGGACGGTCACGATTGTAGCCGACGCGCGTGACGGGGCAGGGCGAGCGGGCGGCGCGATGCATGGCAGTGGCGCGGGCATGAAAAAAGCCGGCCCAACCGGGCCGGCTTTTTCGTCTGTGCCGAAGCAGCGTGGCGCTTAAACCTGCGCGCCTGCGTTCGGATCGTCCGGATCGTGCGCGGACTTCTTTTCCTTGATCAGGTCTTCGCGCTTGATGCCGAGCCACATCGCGAGCGAGCCCGCGACGAACACCGACGAGTAGATGCCGAACATGATGCCGACCGTCAGCGCGAGTGCGAAGTAGTGCAGCGTCGGACCGCCGAAGAAGAACATCGACAGCACCATCATTTCGGTCGACGTGTGCGTGATGATCGTACGCGACATCGTGGTCGTGATCGCGTGGTTGATCACTTCCTGCACGCTCATCTTGCGTTCGCGGCGGAACGTTTCGCGGATCCGGTCGAAGATGACGACCGACTCGTTGACCGAGTAGCCGAGCACCGCGAGGATGGCCGCGAGCACCGCCAGCGAGAACTCCCACTGGAAGAACGCGAAGAAGCCGAGAATGATCACGATATCGTGCAGGTTGGCGATGATGCCGGCCACTGCGTACTTCCACTCGAAGCGGAACGACAGGTAGATCACGATGCCGATCACGACGCACGCGAGCGCGAGCAGGCCGTCGGTCGCGAGCTCCCGGCCGACCTGCGGGCCGACGAACTCGACGCGCTGCAGCGTGACGTCCGGGCTCTGCGCCTTCAGCGCGCCCATCACCTGGTCGCTCTGCTGCGCGGACGTGAGGCCTTCCTTCAGCTGCAGGCGGATCAGCACGTTGCGCGACGTGCCGAAGTTCTGCACCTGCGCGTCGGCGTAGCCGAGATTGCCGAGCGTCGCGCGCACGGGTTCGAGTTCAGCGGCCTGCTGGTACTGCACCTCGATCACCGTCCCGCCGGTGAATTCGACGGACAGGTGCAGCCCGCGGTGGAACAGGAAGAACACGGCGGCGAGGAACGTGACCAGCGAGATCACGTTGAACACCAGCGCGTGCCGCATGAACGGAATGTCTTTACGGATGCGGAAAAATTCCATGGTCTTCTCCGGGGCCTTATTGGGTCGAGCCCGGTTTCTTCGGCGACACGCCTTGCTGCGCGCGGTTGCGCAGCTGCGGCTTGCCGGCGGCGCGCGGCGCGTTGCCCTTGGCGGGCGCGGCGAGCTTCGCGGCACGTGCGGTGTCGGTCGATTCGTCTGCGTCGGAGAACGATGCGGCGGCAGCGGCGCCTTCCGGCTTCCACACCTGGCCGATCGCGAGCGACTTCAGCTTCTTGCGGCCGCCGTACCAGAGGTTGACGATCCCGCGCGAGAAGAACACCGCGGAGAACATCGACGTCAGGATACCGAGGCAGTGCACGATCGCGAACGCGCGAACCGGGCCCGAGCCGAACGCGAGCAGCGCGAGGCCGGCGATCAGCGTCGTGACGTTCGAGTCGAGAATCGTCGCCCATGCATGCGCGTAGCCGGCCTGGATCGCGGTCTGCGGCGGCTGGCCGGCGCGCAGTTCTTCACGCACGCGCTCGTTGATCAGCACGTTCGCGTCGATCGCCATACCGAGCGCGAGCGCGATAGCGGCGATACCGGGCAGCGTCAGCGTCGCCTGCATCAGCGACAGCACGGCGACGAGCAGCAGCAGGTTCACCGACAGGCCGATCACCGACACCACGCCGAACAGCATGTAGTACGCGATCATGAACACGGCGATCGCGCAGAAGCCCCAGATCACCGAGTGGACGCCCATCTTGATGTTGTCGGCGCCGAGGCTCGGGCCGATCGTGCGTTCCTCGATGATGTCCATGGGAGCCGCGAGCGAACCGGCGCGCAGCAGCAGCGCGAGGTCGGCCGCGGCCTGCGGCGTCGGCTGGCCCGTGATCTGGAAGCGGTCGCCGAGTTCCGACTGGATCGTCGCGACCGTCAGCACTTCGCCCTTGCCCTTCTCGAACAGCACCATCGCCATCGGCTTGCCGATGTTCTCGCGCGACACCGCGCGCACCGAGCGGCCACCCGCCGAATCGAGGCGGATGTTGACCGACGGACGCTGGTGATCGTCGAAGCCGGCCGATGCATCGATGATGCGGTCGCCCGTGAAGATCACTTCCTTCTTCAGCAGCACCGGCGCCTGGTTGCCCTGCGTGAACAGTTCCTCACCCGGCGGCACCGGGTCGTTCGGGTTCGGGTGCGTGTTGATCGGGTCGGCGAGGCGCGCCTCGAGCGTCGCGGTGCGGCCGATGATGTCCTTCGCCTTCGCGGTGTCCTGCACGCCCGGCAGCTCGACGACGATGCGGTCGCTGCCTTGCTGCTGGAGGATCGGCTCGGACACGCCGAGTTCGTTCACGCGGTTGTGGAGCGTCGTCAGGTTCTGCTTGAGCGCGGCGTCCTCGACGGACTTCTGCACGGCCGGCGTGAACGTGCCGACGACTTGCGTGCCGCCACCGCCGGGCTGGGTCGCCCATTGCAGTTCGGTGATCGACAGCGCGAGCACCTTGCGGGCGTCTTCCGCCGTCTGCGCATCGCTGAAGTTGACGACCACGGACTGGTCGACGCGGCTCACGCCGCCGTCGCGGATGTTCTTGTCGCGCAGCAGCGTGCGCGCGTCGGACGCGTCGGAGTCGAGCTTCTTCGTCAGCGCACCCGTCATGTCGACCTGGAGCAGGAAGTGGACGCCGCCACGCAGGTCGAGGCCGAGATACATCGGCAGCGCGTGCAGGGCAGTCAGCCAGCGCGGCGACGCGCTCTGCAGGTTCAGGGCGACGACGTACTGCGGATCGTTCGGGTCGGCGTTCAGCGACTTCTGCAGCAGGTCCTTGACGCGCAGCTGCGTATCGGTGTCCTTCAGGCGCACGCGGATGTTCGCGTTGGTCGCCGTGTTCTCGAAGGTGACGTCGTCCGGCGTGATCTGCGCGGAGGCGAGCGCCGATTCGACCTGGGTCAGCGTGGTCGAGTCGAGCTTGACCGTGGCCTTGCCGCTCGACACCTGCACCGCCGGCGATTCGCCGAAGAAGTTGGGCAATGTGTACAGAAGGCCGATGGCGAGCGCCACGACCATCACGACATATTTCCAGAGTGGATAACGATTCATGAGGGAGCCGAACGGGTGGTTGGCGTGAAAGCGTCGCGTCCGGCGCCGCGGCGGCCCGCTCTCTCAGGCAGGCACGGCGCGGGGAGCCGGACGCTCGGTGAAGGGCTTACAGCGACTTGATCGTGCCCTTCGGCAGAATGGTCGTGACCGCAGCCTTCTGCACGGTGATTTCGGTGCCTTCGGCGATCTCGACGCCGATGTAGCCTTCGGTGACCTTCGTCACCTTGCCCACGAGGCCGCCGCTCGTGACGACTTCGTCGCCCTTGGCCATGGCCGCGAGCATGTTGCGATGCTCCTTCTGACGCTTCATCTGCGGACGGATCATGATGAAGTAGAGCACGGCAAACATCAGGATGAGCGGCAGGAAGCTCATCAGGCTCGATTCGGCGCCACCGGCACCTTGGGCGAACGCGTTGGAAATGAACGGCACGTTGGTCTCTCCGTAGGGGAAGATCGAAAAATAAGCCGGTTATTCTACCACCGGCCCCATGCGCAAACGGATCGGCAAATGCGCTTTCGGATCAAGCTGTTAAAGCGCGAACCGGTACCGTTGCGACTTGTTTGGAAAGGTAATTGTAATATTTGGCGGTCGGGTTCGACAGTTGGGCCGCGTTATTTAGTACACGTCCCATATGACGGGCCGCCCATCGGGCCACCCGCGCGTCTGCCCGTCCGTCAGTCGACCCCTCTGGCGCGATCCTCCGCGAAGCGCAGGCGGAACGCGTCGAACGTGTGGGTCTCGATCGCTTCGCGGATCTCGCTCATCAGCTGCAGGTAGTAGTGCAGGTTGTGGATCGTGTTGAGCTGCGCGCCGAGGATCTCGCCGACGCGGTGCAGGTGATGCAGGTAGCCGCGCGAGAAGTTCTGGCACGTGTAGCACGTGCAGCTCGCGTCGAGCGGCTTCAGCGAGTTCTTGTGCGTCGCGTTGCGGATCTTCACGTCGCCGAAGCGCGTGAACAGCCAGCCGTTGCGCGCGTTGCGGGTCGGCATCACGCAGTCGAACATGTCGACACCGTTGGCGACGCCTTCGACCAGGTCCTCCGGCGTGCCGACGCCCATCAGGTAGTGCGGCTTGTTGGCCGGCAGCTTCGGGCCGACGTGGCGCAGCACGCGCATCATGTCTTCCTTCGGCTCGCCGACCGACAGCCCGCCGATCGCGAGGCCGTGGAAGCCGAGTTCCGCGAGGCCCGCGAGCGATTCGTCGCGCAGGTCCTCGAACATCCCGCCCTGGACGATCCCGAACAGCGCGTTCGGGTTGCCGAGCCGGTTGAACTCGTCGAGCGAGCGCTTCGCCCAGCGCAGCGACATGCGCATCGAGTCGGCCGCTTCCTTGTGCGTGGTCGGCACGCCGTTGGTCGCATACGGCGTGCACTCGTCGAACTGCATCACGACGTCGGAGTTCAGCACCTTCTGGATCTGCATCGACACTTCCGGCGACAGGAACAGCTTGTCGCCGTTGATCGGCGACGCGAACGTGACGCCGTCCTCGGTGATCTTGCGCAGGTCGCCGAGCGAGAACACCTGGAAGCCGCCCGAGTCGGTCAGGATCGGCTTGTTCCAGCCCATGAAGGCATGCAGGCCGCCGTGCGCGTCGATCGTGTCGAGGCCCGGGCGCAGCCACAGGTGGAACGTGTTGCCGAGAATGATCTGGGCCTTGATCTCGTGCAGCTCGCGCGGCTGGATCGCCTTCACGGTGCCGTACGTGCCGACCGGCATGAAGATCGGCGTCTCGACCACGCCGTGATTGAGCTTCACGCGGCCGCGGCGCGCATGGCCGTCGGTCGTCAGCAGTTCGAATTCGAGCCCGTTCGCCGGGCGGTCCTGCACGGGGGCGTGCGTATCGTGGGATGAGCCTTCGGTCATCGCGTCATTCTCCTCGCTACCGGAAAACAGTCCGGCGCATGTTGGAAACGCCGCCGGGCACCCGGCGGCGGGGAAAAGGGTGTGTCGTGGTCAGGCGCCGGTTTGCACGCCGGTGGCTTCCGGCGCGTCGCGCCGCGTGAGCAGCATCGCATCGCCATAGCTGAAGAAGCGGTAGCGTTGCTCGATCGCGTGCCGGTACGCGGCGCGGATCGTCTCGACGCCCGCGAACGCGGACACGAGCATCAGCAGCGTCGACTTCGGCAGGTGGAAGTTCGTGACGAGCCGGTCGACCACGCGGAAACGATAGCCGGGCGTGATGAAGATGTCGGTCTCGGCCTGCGTGGCCGCGAGCGGGCGGCCCGCTTCGTCGGCCGCGCGCGCCGCGGCTTCGAGTGCGCGCATCGACGTCGTGCCGACCGCGATCACGTTGCCGCCGCGTGCGCGGGTTGCCGCGATCTTGTCGACGAGCGACTGCGGCAGGTCGTACCACTCGCTGTGCATCTTGTGCTCGGCGATGTTGTCGACGCGCACCGGCTGGAACGTGCCGGCGCCGACGTGCAGCGTCAGCGTCGCGCGTTCGACGCCCATCGCGTCGAGCCGCTCGAGCATCGGCTGGTCGAAGTGCAGCCCGGCCGTCGGTGCGGCGACCGCACCCGGATTGCTCGCGTAGACGGTCTGGTAGCGCGTCTCGTCGGTCGCGTCCGGGTCGTGCTCGATATAGGGCGGCAGCGGCAGGCGGCCGTACTGCTCGATCAGGTCGAGGCACGGCTCGGGGAAGTTCAGCGTGAAGAACGGGTCGACGCGCTCGCCGACCGTCACGTCGAACGCATCGGCGAGGCGCAGCGTCGTGCCGGCGCTCGGCGACTTGCTCGCGCGGATCTGCGCGAGCGCCGTGTGCGTGCCGGTCACGCGCTCGATCAGCACCTCGATCTTGCCGCCGCTGGCCTTCTGGCCGAAGAAACGCGCCTTCAGCACCTTGGTATCGTTGAAGACGAGCAGGTCGCCGGCCGCGATGCACGACGGCAGCTCGGTGAAATGGCGGTCGACCAGGCGTGCGGGCGTGACGGTGCCGTCGACCTCGAGCAGGCGGCTCGCGGTGCGATCGGGCAGCGCGGTTTGAGCAATCAGCTCGGGCGGCAGATTGAAATCGAAATCGGAAAGCGTGAACATGCGGGCTGGTTCGAAGCGGCCGGCGGGCGTCGCCGGCAGGGCGGAAACGCGTAAATGGGGCGCGCGAGCCGCTATGATGACGGGATGCGCGGCCTGGCCGGCGTCGTTCGTTCGGACGACGTGAAAGCCGCTATTGTACTTGCCTTGCGAAGCACCCAGACGATCCGATGCCTGTGTCACCACGCCGTTCCCCCGCCGCCGTTGCCGATTCCGCCGATCCGTTCGACGCGGAGGATGTCGCGCTACCTGCGCAAAGCGCGGGGGAGCGTGGTTCCGCGGAGCGTGCCGCGCCGCGCCGCGCCGGCCCGAAGCGCGGCGCCGACGGCAG
>NZ_JAAGPG010000319.1:0-9525 GCF_017104665.1 Burkholderia sp. Se-20378
CGGTCGCGCATCCCGTCACGGTGCGCCCAGCCTGCACGGTCAACCAGCTTGCGCTCGTCCACGCGGCCGCGGTGGCCGGCGCGGGCATCGCGGTGCTGCCCGAGCCGTGCGTCGCCAGCGCGCTCGCCAGCGGCACGCTCGTGCGACTGATGGCCGGCTACCGGATCGACGATCCCGACACGCAGCTGTCGCTCGTGTACCCGAACCGCCAGTACGTGCCGGCCCGCACGCGCAGCTTCGTCGAGCACGCGCTCGATCATTTCAGCGCGCAACCGGCCCGCGAACGCACCGACTACGGCTTCCTGCGGCCGTCGCGTGGGCCCGACCGCTCCGACATCGTCACGGGGCTGCAGTAAACTGCGCGCGTCAGCCTTCGGAGGTGCAGCGTGCGCGTGATCCTGTTCAGCAGCCGGCAGTACGACGACGATTCGTTTGCTGCCGCCAACCGGCAGTTCGGCTATCGGCTGCACTTCCAGCCGTCGCACCTCGACGCGGAAACCGCGATCCTCGCGCATGGCTATGACGTCGTCTGCCCGTTCGTCAACGACACAGTCGACGCAGCCGTCCTCGAACGGCTGGCGGACGGCGGCACGCGCCTGATCGCGCTGCGCTCGGCGGGCTTCAACCACGTCGACCTGGCTGCCGCCGCGCGGCTCGGCATCACGGTCGTGCGCGTGCCCGCCTATTCACCGCACGCGGTTGCCGAGCACGCGGTCGCGCTGATCCTTGCACTCAACCGCCGCCTGCCGCGCGCCGTCGCGCGCACCCGCGAAGGCGACTTCTCGCTGAACGGCCTGCTCGGCTTCGACCTGCACGGCAAGACCGTCGGCGTGATCGGCACCGGCATCATCGGCAGCGTGTTCGCGAAGATCATGATGGGCTTCGGGATGCATGTACTCGCGCACTCGGTGCCGCCGTACAACGACGAGCTGATCGCGTTCGGCGCGCGCTATGTCGCGCTCGACGAATTGCTGCACCACGCCGACATCGTCAGCCTGCACTGCCCGCTGCTGCCGTCGACGCACCATCTGATCAACGAACGGACGCTCGCGCGGATGAAACACGGCGCGATGCTGATCAATACCGGGCGCGGCGGCCTCGTCGATGCGCAGGCGCTGGTCGACGCGCTCAAGAGCGGCCAGCTCGGCCACCTCGGGCTCGACGTGTATGAAGAGGAAAGCGGGCTCTTCTTCGAGGATCACTCCGACCTGCCGCTGCAGGACGACGTGCTCGCACGCCTGCTGACGTTCCCGAACGTGATCGTCACGTCGCACCAGGCGTTCTTCACGCGCGAGGCGCTCGCCGAGATCGCGCACACCACATTGCTGAACATCGAGGCGTGGCATGCGGGCACGCCGCAGAACGTCGTGACGGCGAATCGCTGAGAAATCGACGAAACCGGCCCATTTCATGGTTGCGAGCGACACCGCAATCGTTTGCTTTTGACCATCGCTGAAAACACGATCTTTTGCATCAACAATTCCGCACTTTGTTTCGAATGATGTAACGCGGCTCGCGCGCGGTCTGATATCGTTGCGCCGACGTTATCCCCTGCTCGTGCCGCCCATGCGTTTCGACGACTCCGACATCGCCGCCGTCTACCGCGCCATTTTCGAACGGCGCGACATGCGCCACTTCACGCCGGCGCCCGTCGATCCCGCCGTGCTCGCGCGCCTGCTGCGCGCGGCGCATCACGCGCCGAGCGTCGGCTTCATGCAGCCGTGGCGCTTCATCCGCATCACCGATCCGGCGCTGCGCACCGCGATCCACGCGCTGGTCGAGGCCGAGCGCTGCGCGACCGCCGACGCACTCGGCGAGCGCCAGGACGAATTCATGCGGCTGAAGGTCGAAGGCGTGCGCGAATGCGGCGAGCTGCTGGTCGTCGCGCTCGCCGACGGCCGCGAACGCCACGTGTTCGGCCGTCGCACCCTGCCGGAGATGGATCTCGCGTCCGCCGCATGCGCGATCCAGAACATGTGGCTCGCGGCCCGCGCCGAAGGGCTCGGGATGGGCTGGGTATCGCTGTTCGACGTCGATGCGGTGCGCACGCTGCTGCGGATGCCCGACGGCGCGAAACCGATCGCCGTGCTGTGCGTCGGGCACGTCGACGCGTTCTATGCGAAGCCGATGCTCGAGCAGGAGCGTTGGGCGGCGCGGATGCCGATCGAAGCGTGCCTGTTCGAAAATGGCTGGGACGATCCGGCCGCGATCGATGGCGCAGGATCGCCGTCGTCGCCCGCGGACGTGGCGGATGCGGATTCGGCAATGGAAACGGGCGCCGACTCGGCAAGCGCATCGACCACAGTCGACAGCTCCCCCGAACGCATCGCCTGACGAACACCTCGCCGCCACCGTTCCGCCCCAACACATTCAGCGCCGCAAACCCCGCCGAATCCCACACTGTGAGCTTCACGCACACTCCCCCGTCGCACGCCGGCAACAACCGTTTTGGCCCCAAGCATAGGGGTTTTCACTGAAGTAGAATCGCGGCTGTCGTTCGCCTTACCGTCCGCCCGTCCCGCGCATCCTGCGCCAGCCCGAGCGACGGCTTTTCCCGAGCCTACCGCGATGCCCTTACCTCTTTTCGCCCTCGCCGTCGCCGCATTTGGAATCGGTACCACCGAGTTCGTGATCATGGGGCTGCTGCCCAATGTCGCCCGCGACCTCGGCGTGTCGATCCCGGCCGCCGGCATGCTCGTGTCGGGCTATGCGCTCGGCGTAACGATCGGTGCACCGATCCTCGCGATCGTCACCGCGAAGATGCCGCGCAAGCGTGCGCTGATGGGCCTGATCGGGCTGTTCATCGCGGGCAACCTGTTCTGCGCGATCGCACCGGGCTATGCGGTGCTGATGGCCGCACGCGTGGTCACCGCGTTCTGCCACGGCGCGTTCTTCGGGATCGGCTCGGTCGTCGCGAGCAACCTGGTCGCGCCGAACCGCCGCGCGCAGGCGATCGCACTGATGTTCACCGGCCTCACCCTCGCGAACGTGCTCGGCGTGCCGCTCGGCACCGCGCTCGGCCAGGCATACGGCTGGCGCGCGACGTTCTGGGCCGTCACCGGCATCGGCATCGCCGCGGCCGCCGCGCTAGCCGTCTGCCTGCCGAAGAACCTCGCGATGCCCGACACCAGCATCACGCGCGAATTCAGCGTGCTGAAACATCCGCAGGTGCTGATGGTGCTCGGCATCAGCGTGCTCGCCTCGGCCAGCCTGTTCAGCGTGTTCACGTACATCACGCCGATCCTCGAAGACGTGACGGGCTTCTCGCCGCGCCAGGTCACTTACGTGCTGCTGCTGTTCGGCCTCGGGCTGACGGTCGGCGGCACGCTTGGCGGCAAGCTCGCCGACTGGCGCCGGATGCCGTCGCTGATCGCGACGCTCGCGCTGATCGGCGTGATCCTCGCGCTGTTCGCGGGCACGATGCACCTGCCGTTTGCCGCGCTCGCGACGATCTTCGTGTGGGGCATTCTCGCGTTCGCGATCGTGCCGCCGCTGCAGATCCTGATCGTCGACCGTGCCAGCGACGCACCGAACCTCGCGTCGACACTGAACCAGGGCGCGTTCAACCTCGGCAACGCGACCGGTGCGTGGCTCGGCGGGATGGCGATCGGCTCCGGCGTGTCGCTCGTGAACCTGCCGTGGGTCGGCGTTGCGATGGCTGTTGCGGCGCTCGCGCTCACGCTGTGGTCGGCGTCGCTCGAACGCCGCCCGGTGGCCGTGCCGACCGAGTACGTGTGAAGCAACCCTGTCTAAATCGTTGCGCACACAACTCCACTCAAAGCTGATGGCCTTCATGGACCTTTCAAGGTCCGCGGTGTAGCATCCCCGCCGATGAAAGCCATTCTTAATCGCGATTTCCTCGCACTCATTCTGAGCGTCGCGGTCGTCGGTCTCGGCACCGGCGCCACGCTGCCGCTCACCGCACTCGCGCTGACCGAGGCCGGACACGGCACCAACGTCGTCGGCATGCTGACGGCCGCGCAGGCGCTCGGCGGCCTCGCGATCGTCCCGTTCGTCACCGCGCTCGCGCGACACATCGGCTCGCGCCGCGCGATCGTCGTATCGGTCGTGCTGCTCGCGGCAGCCACCGCGCTGATGCAGTTCACGTCGGACCTGATCCTGTGGGGCGCGCTGCGCGTGCTGTGCGGCGCCGCGCTGATGCTGCTGTTCACGATCGGCGAGGCGTGGGTCAACCAGCTCGCCGACGATTCGACGCGCGGCCGCGTCGTCGCGATCTACGCGACCAACTTCACGCTGTTCCAGATGGCGGGCCCGGTGCTCGTCAGCCAGATCGCGGGCGCGACGAGCATTCGCTTCGCGCTGTGCGGCGCGCTGTTCCTGCTCGCGCTGCCGACGCTCGCGACGATCCGGCGCGCGCCGCTTGCCGGCGACGACGCGCATCACGAAGCGCACGGCCGCTGGCTCGACATCCTGCCGCGCATGCCCGCGCTGATCATCGGCACCGGCTTCTTCGCGCTGTTCGACACGCTCGCGCTGTCGCTGCTGCCGCTCTACGCGATGGATCACGGCGTTGCGAGCGCCACCGCCGTGCTGCTCGCGTCGATCATGCTGTTCGGCGATACCGCGATGCAGTTCCCGATCGGCTGGCTTGCGGACAAGCTCGGCCGCGAACGCGTGCACCTCGGCGCAGGCTGGATCGTGCTCGCCGGCCTGCCGCTGCTGCCGTTCGTGATCGCCAATCCGTGGCTCTGCTGGCCACTGCTGTTCGTGCTCGGCGCGGCGGCCGGCAGCATCTACACGCTGTCGCTCGTCGCATGCGGCGAACGCTTCCGCGGCGCGGCGCTCGTCACCGCGAGTTCGCTCGTGTCGGCGTCGTGGAGCGCCGCGAGCTTCGGCGGCCCGCTGGTCGCCGGCGCGTTGATGGAACAAGTGGGCAGCAACGCACTGGTCGGCGTGCTGGTTGTCTGCGTCGCAGCGTTCGTCGCGGCCGCGCTTTGGGAGCGTCGCGCCGCGTTGCAACGCGCGGTCTGATGCCGGCGCGCGCACACACCGAAGCGCGCTGCCCAAACGACGACGGCGCAAAAACGCGCCGCCCGGCGACGGATACGCCGATCCCCCTGCATAAATAAACGAAGACGGCCCGCGCAATGCGGGCCGTCATGCTATGGACGCGCTACGTTGAGCGTTACGCCTTCAACGCCGGCAGGATCTTGCCGACACACGCACCGAAGCCGACGCGATAGCCGTCGCCCTGACACCATCCGGCGAGCGTGAGCTCGTCGCCGTCCTCGATGAACGCGCGGCTGCCGCCGCCGTTCAGCGCAACCGGCTCCTTGCCGTTCCACGTCAGTTCGAGCAGGCTGCCGAACGAGTCCTTCGTCGGCCCGCTGATCGTCCCCGAACCCATCAGGTCGCCGACCCGCGTGTTGCAGCCCGCGATCGTGTGATGCGCGAGCTGCTGCGCCATCGTCCAGTACATGTGCTTGAAGTTCGTGCGGCTGATCGACGTTGCTTCGGCCGCCCCTTCCTCGCGCAGCGTCACTTCGAGCGCGATGTCGAACGCATGCTTGCCTGCGTGCTGCAGATACGCAAGCGGCTGCGGCGACTGCTCCGGCTGCGCGACGCGGAACGGTTCGAGCGCGTCGAGCGTGACGATCCACGGCGAGATCGTCGTCGCGAAGGTCTTCGCGTTGAACGGGCCGAGCGGCACGTATTCCCATTGCTGGATGTCGCGCGCGCTCCAGTCGTTCAGCAGCACCATCCCGAAGATATGCGCTTCCGCGTCCTCGCATGCGATCGGCTCGCCGAGCGCATTGCCCTGGCCGACGATGAAACCCGTCTCCAGCTCGATGTCGAGCTTGCGGCATGCGCCGAACACCGGACGCTCCTGGTCGGGCAGCTTCAGTTGCCCGTTCGGACGCCGTACCGGCGTGCCGCTCACGATCACCGACGACGCGCGGCCGTTGTAGCCGATCGGCATCTCCGACCAGTTCGGCAGCAGGGCATTCTTCGGATCACGGAACATCGAGCCGACGTTGGTCGCGTGCTCCTTCGACGAATAGAAATCGGTATAGCCGGGAATCTCGACCGGCAGATGCAGCGTCGCATCGCGCTGGGCAACGAGCACCTGCGCACGCAACGAAGCATCGTCACGCAGCGTCGCATGGTCGCGCGAGAACAGGTCCGACAGTTGCACGCGCACGCTGCGCCACGCATCGCGACCGAGCGCGATGAACGCGTTGAGCGTCGGTGCGGCGAACACATCGACGCCGGCCGGCAGCGTCACGAGGCCCGCGCGCGCGAGCGCAGCGAGGTCGACGATCTGGTCGCCGAGCGCCACACCTGCGCGGCGCGACGCTTGCTTCGCATCGCTGAAGATCCCGAACGGCAGGTTCTGGATCGGGAAATCGCAGGCGGGATCGTTGGCCGACTCGACCCAGCTCTTGCGGGCCGGGTCGAGCGTCGCGCGCCAGTCTTGGGTATCGCTCATCTTTGCTCCGGATTGAAATGTTTCTTGATGCCTTGCCAGCATTCGAAGTAGTCCGCCTG
This sequence comes from Burkholderia sp. Se-20378, assembly GCF_017104665.1. Taxonomy (NCBI): domain Bacteria; kingdom Pseudomonadati; phylum Pseudomonadota; class Betaproteobacteria; order Burkholderiales; family Burkholderiaceae; genus Burkholderia; species Burkholderia sp. Se-20378. The sequence goes on from NZ_JAAGPG010000319.1 coordinate 6,511, forward strand.
CAGCTGCGCGGTGTCGAGCGCGTAGCGCGTCGGCCGGATCAGCGTGCGGGTTTCGAACATGAACGCCATCGTCGCGTCGACCTTGTGCGGCTTCGTCGTGTCGCTCGCGGACGCCTTCTCGAACGTGTCCGCGTCGGGCCCGTGGCCCGACATGCAGTTGTGCAGGCTCGCGCCGCCCGGCACGAAGCCTTCGGCCTTCGCGTCGTATGCGCCGTGCACGAGCCCCATGAATTCGCTCGCGACGTTGCGGTGGAACCAGGGCGGGCGGAACGTATCCTCGGCCGCGAGCCAGCGCGGCGGGAAGATCACGAAGTCGATCGTGTCGACGCCCGGCGTGTCGCTCTGCGACTGCAGCACCAGGAAGATCGACGGATCGGGATGGTCGTAGCTGATCGAGCCGATCGTGTTGAACATGCGCAGGTCGTACTTGTAAGGCGCGTAGTTGCCGTGCCACGCGACGACGTCGAGCGGCGAATGGCCGATGTCCGCGCGCCACAGGCGGCCGTTCAGCTTCGCGATCAGCTCGAACGCACCTTCGCGGTCTTCGTACGCCGCTTGCGGCGTCAGGAAGTCGCGCGGGTTCGCGAGACCGTTCGAGCCGATCGGGCCGAGATCCGGCAGGCGCAATTGCGCGCCGAAGTTTTCGCAGATGTAGCCGCGCGCGTCGCCGTCCGGCAGCGCGACGGAAAAGCGCACGCCGCGCGGGATCACCGCGATCTCGAACGGCTCGACGTCGACCCGGCCTAATTCGGTCGCGATGAACAGGCGCCCCTGCTGCGGCACGATCAGCAGTTCGCCGTCTGCGCTGTAGAAGAAGCGATCCTGCATCGAGCGGTTCGCCGCGTACAGATGAATCGCGCAGCCGTTCATCGCGGCGGCCGAGCCATTGCCGGCCATCGTCACGAGTCCGTCGACGAAATCGGTCGGCTCGACCGGCATCGGCAGCGGATCCCAGCGCAGCTGGTTCGGCGGCGTCGGCGGCACGTCGGCCGAATCGGCGAATTCCGACACGAGGCGCTGCGGGCCCGCATACGGCTCGAACGGCCGGTGCACGGCCGCCGGGCGGATGCGGTACAGCCACGAGCGGCGGTTGTGGCCGCGCGGCGCGGTAAACGCGGTGCCCGACAGTTGCTCCGCATACAGCCCGTACGGCGCGCGCTGCGGCGAGTTGCGGCCGTGCGGCAACGCGCCGGGCAGTGCCTCGGTCGCGAATTCGTTCGCGAAACCGCTCTGGTAGCCGGCATCCGCCGGTTTCGACAGGTCAAGCGTCATCGTTTCCTTTCTCCCTCAATTCATCGCGGCGTTCGGCGCCTGCGCGCCGTTGCGCCGCGTCACACCGGCAAGCCCGAGGACGAACAGCGCCGAGCACAGCACGGGCACCGCGGCCGCGTGGAACAGCGCACCGTTCGACCAGTTGAGCGCAATCAGTTGTCCGCCGACGAGCGGCCCGAGCACCGAGCCGATCCGGCCGATGCCGAGGCTCCAGCCGATGCCCGTCGAGCGCAGCGACGTCGGGTAATACTGGCCCGCGAGCGCGTTCACGGCCGGCTGCCCGCCGACCACGCAGAACCCGCCCGCGAACACCACCACCAGCAGCCACGGCAGCGCATGCGCGACCGAGCCGATCAGCCCCACCGACACGGCCGCGCATGCGAAGCAGGGGAACAGCACGCGCACGAAGCCGTAGCGTTCGATGAACCAGCCGAGCGACAGCGTGCCGATCACGCCGCCCGTCTGCAGCACCGTGCCGACGATCACGGCCGTGCCCTGCGAATAGCCCGCGTCGCGCATCACGGTCGGCAGCCAGTTCGACAGGAAGTACAGATCGATCAGGTTCATGAAGCTGATCGCCCACAGCAGCAGCGTGACCGGCAGGCGGCCGTGGCTGAACAGCTCGGCGACCGGCGCGCCGGTCGCGGCGCGCTCGCGCACCGCGAGCCGCGTGTTCGCATCGATGCCCGCCTGCGGCGCGAAGCGCGCGAGCCACTCGCGTGCCTGCTCGACGCGCCCTTTCAGCACCAGGAACTGCAGCGATTCGGGCAGCCGCGCGACCATCGCGATCGTCAGCACGAGCGGCACCGCACCGCCGACGAAGAACACCGACCGCCAGCCGAGCGCCGGAATCAGCGCGGCGCTGATGAAGCCGCCGATCGCTGCGCCGAGCGTGAAGCCGCACGACACGATCATCATCCGCTTCACGCGATGCGTGGCCGGGCTGAACTCGCCGACCAGCGCCATCGCGTTCGGCATGATGCAGCCGAGGCCGAGGCCCGTGACGAAGCGCAGCGCCATCAGCACCGGGATCGAACCCGCGAACGGCGTCGCGAGCATCGTCACCGCGAAGAACAGCGTCGAGCCGATCAGCACCGGGCGCCGCCCGATCCGGTCGGCCAGCACCGACAGCCCGAGCGCGCCGAGCAGCATCCCGAACAGACTCGCGCTGAACACGGGCCCAAGCGCCTGCTTCGGCACGCCCCATTCGGCGATCACGCTCGGGGCGACGTAGCCCATCGCCTGCGCATCGAAACCGTCGATCACGAGGCACAACCCGCACAACACCAGCAGCATCCAGTGAAAGCCCGGGCGATGGGTGTCGTCGATCACGCTCTCGACTTCGAGCACGCGCGCGTCGGCCGGCGCCGCGCTCATTGCGTCACCTCGGCGGCCGGATGCACGGGCGGCGTCACGCCCTGGCGCGCGAGCGCCATCGCTTCGCGCAGCACGTCGGCGTCGCCGATCTGGTTCGCGAGCAGCAGGATCAGCTTCGCGTTGACGAGCTGGCTGTCCGCATCGGACAGGTCGCGATGCATGTCGATCAACGCTTCGTAGAACGCGTCAGGGTCAGCCAGGCGCGGGCGGGTATCGAGTGTGGGCATGACGGTGTCTCCGGTGTCTTTATCGTTTTCAGCGTGCGCAGGTCGCGCGCGCCAGTGCGTCGGCCAGCGCCTGACGGTCGAGCGTGCGCGTCCGCGCGCAGACATGCTGGTCGGGACGCAACAGGTAGAACGTGCCGGG
>NZ_JAAGPG010000320.1:0-240 GCF_017104665.1 Burkholderia sp. Se-20378
TGTCGTCATGTTGTGGTGCGGTCTGCTTGTGTCCTTACTCGTGGTAGATGCTGCTAGGATTGTATTGGGCGGTGTGCGCTCATAACTATGACGTGCTTGCGCTTTTTGACGATGCTCTGCTGTCTGGTAGTGCAATGTCGTTACGCCAGTGTTGCGCTAAGTGGTTGTGTGTTAGCGCGTTGCTACTCGCTTTTGGTCGCGATGCATATTCATTTGTTTTTTTTTTTTTTTTTCATGACC
>NZ_JAAGPG010000321.1:0-9264 GCF_017104665.1 Burkholderia sp. Se-20378
TGCCCGAGCCGTTCGTCGATGCGGACGACATCGCGGACGTGGCCGTGGCCGCGCTCACCGATGCGCGCGTCGCGAACCGCGTGATCGAGGTCACGGGCCCGCGCGCGCTGACGTTTGCCGAGGCGGTCGGCGAAATCGCACGGGCCGCCGGCCGGCCGGTTGCCTATCGCGAGATTCCGGCCGATGCGTTCGTTGCCGGATTGCGCGAGGTCGGCGTGCCGGAGCCGGTCGTCGCGCTGCTCGACGATCTGTTCGACGTGGTGCTCGACGGGCGCAACAGCGCGGTGACGCACGGCATCGAAGAGTCGCTCGGGCGGCCGGCACGCGATTTCGCCGACTATGCGCGTGCGACGGCCGCCACCGGCGTGTGGAGCGCACGATCATGATCGCGTTCGTGACCGCCGCCTTGCTGTGGGGCTCGGCCATCGGCTGCGGGTTGATGGCCGGCGTGTATTTCGCGTTCTCGACGTTCGTGATGACGTCGCTCGGACGGATCGCGCCGCAGGCCGGCCTGGCCGCGATGAACGCGATCAACGTCGACATCGTGCGTTCGCCGTTCATGCCGCTGTTCCTCGTCACGACGCTGATGGCGCTTGCCCTGGTCGTGCTCGCGCTGTTCAATCGCGAGCAGCCGGGCGCGATGATGGTGGTCGCGGGCGGCGCGCTGTACGTGTTCGGCATGTTCGCAGTGACGATGGCCGTCAACGTGCCGCTCAACGATGCGCTCGCCGCGGCCGATCCGTCGACCGCGCAAGGCGCGGCGCTGTGGACGCGCTACGTGCACGACTGGACGATGTGGAATCACGTGCGCACGGTGGCGTCGGCAGCCGCGTGCGTGTTGTTCATCGCGGGGATTGCGGCGCGGTAGCGGCGCGCGTCATGCGGTGTGCGCGGCCGGCACGGGCAACCGGTATTCGGCGATCGTGCCGGCGTCGAAGGCGATCAGCGAGCCGCGTACCGGATCGTACCGCCGCGCGACGAAGCCCGGCAGCGTGCCGAGCGGCGTACCCGAGCCAATGCTCCAGATCGTCGTGCCGGCGGGCGTCGCGACATACAGCGATGCGCCGTCGCTGAACAGGTCGCCGATTCGATCGGGTTCGGTCGCCATCGGAATGCGCCGGTCGTTCGACTGCAGGGCTTCGGTCACATCCAGGATGCGCACGCCGGCGTCCTGCCCGGTTTCGGCGAATTCCTCCTCGTCCCAGTCGGCGAGCCCCCAGTACGCGATATGACGGCTGTCGATCCAGCAGGCAGGCGTGTCCCAGTCGTCGCGCTGGGTCAGGCTGACCACCGATTCGCCGTCTTCGCTTTCGAAGGGATTCGCGTCGAGCCATGCGTCGACCGACCAGGCACGCGGGATCGAAACGGGTTGCCAGACCCATCCGTCATCGAACAGCCGGCTGCCGTCGAGGCTCGGCACCAGCCGGCCGTGGAAGTAGTCGAGATAGTGTTCGGGCCGCTCGTCGTTGGCGTACGGCGCGATGTCGCGCGCGGTCAGCGATGCGCCGGTGGCCGGGTCGGCCGCATCGAGCCGGTTCCAGGCGGTGCGGTGTACGAAGATCGTGCGGTCGCGATGACGGAGGAAGCACGCGCTGAACGGGACGGTATGCGGATAGTAGTCGCCGCCGTCGAGCTGCATCGTCGGGGAGCCGGTGGCGACGTCGACGACGAGGCCGTGCCGCCCGTAGTCGGTCACGATCGCCGCGTACCGGCCGTCAGGCGACGCGTGCAGGCGATAAGCGGGTGTGCCGAACGCGGTGTGGCCCGTCGGTGGCGGGAGTGGCGGCAACGACACCGAACATGGCGTCGTACGGCATCCCGTATCGAGATCGACGCCGTGCAGCGAACCGTCCGTCGTCAACACGAGCAGATGGCCGTAGCCGGCTTGAACGACGCAGATATCGGCGATCGGCGTGTGTTCCCACGTGAGCGTATTCACGGCAGGGGATTCGTGCGTCGATGCAGACGAACGGTGCGGGATGTTCGTATTCATGGGCGCGATTCTATCGCCCACGGCGGCCGTGCCTACGCATAAAACGCCGACGGCGACACGCCGAAATGCCGCTTGAACATCGCGGAGAACGCGCTCTGGCTGCTGTAGCCGTGATCCATCGCGACGGTCAGCACCTTCTCGCCGTGCGCGAGGCGCTTGAGCGCGAGCAGCAGCCGCGCCTGTTCGCGCCAGCGGCGGAAGCTGAGCCCCGTCTCGCGCCGGAACGCGCGATGGAGCGTGCGGACCGACAGGCCGAGCAGGTCGGCCCACTCGGCGATCGTGCGGAGGTCGTCGGGCGCGGCGACGAGCGCGTCGCAGATCGTGCGCAGGCGCGGGTCGTGCGGCCACGGCAGGTACAGCGGCAGCAGCGGCGCGACCGTCACCTCGGCGAGCAGCAGGTGCATCAGGTGATCGTGGCGCGAGCCCGGCGCATAGTCGAGCGGCACGTCGACCGCGGCGAGGATCAGCTCGCGCAGCAGCGGATGCACTTCCACGACGCAGCTTCGCGCGGGCAGGTGCTCGACCGCGCCCGGCTCGACGAACACCGTGCGCATCTGCACGTCGCCGCTCATCTGCACCGTGTGGTCGAGACCGGCTTCGAGCCACACGCCGCGCGTCGGCGGCACGACCCACGACGCGCCTTCCGACTGCACGTGCATCACGCCCTCGATCGCATAGAGCAGTTGCGCGCGGCGATGGCGGTGCGGCGCGATCGACGTGCCGTGCGCGTACGTCGCCGCCATCGCCGAAACGGGCATCGGCGTCGATTCGAAGCGCAGGTGGGCACCGGGCGGCGTGGACTCGAGTGTCCGATTCGCGACAAGTCGTGACATTTTGGCGTGAGACAGGCAGTTGGTCGGGCGGGCACGATGGCGTTCCCATCCACGCCAGACCCCTGTCAGGATATTAATCCGTCAAACGCGATGAACAAGTCCCCATTTCTGTTTCCTTTCTGCGCGATCGCGCTGTGGGCCGGCAACGTGGTCGTGTCGAAGCTGTCGGCGTCGACGATCGACCCGTCGGCGATCACCTTCTACCGGCTGCTGCTCGCCGTCGCGCTGATGAGCGTGTTCACGCTGCGCCCCGCGTGGCGCAATCGCGCGGCGCTCGTCGCACACCTGCCGAAGCTCGCGGTGCTCGGCTTTCTCGCGATGGCGCTGTTCCAGAGCTTGTCCTACGAGGCCGCGAAGACGACCAGCGCGACCAACATGGCGATCATCACGGCGCTCGTGCCGCTGATGACGATGACGCTCAGCTCGCTGCTGCTCGGCGATCCGCCCAGTGTGGGCATGATCGGCGGCGGGGTGCTGTCGCTCGCGGGTGTCGTCTACCTGATCGCCGAGGGGCATCCGACGACGATCGCCGCGCGCGGCGTGCATACGGGCGACCTGCTGATGCTGGCCGCGTCGGCCGCGTATGCGCTGTACGGCGTGCTGCTCAAGCGCTGGCGCGTCGGCGCGCTGCCGGCGTGGCAGTCGACCTACGTGCAGGCGCTCGCCGCGCTCGTGTTCATGGTGCCGATGCTGCTGCGGTTGCCCGCGCAGGCGGCGTGGCCGACGCGTGCGAGCGTGCCGCTGATCCTGTATGCCGGTGTGCTGGCGTCGGTGGTGTTGCCGTATCTGTGGATGCAGGGCGTGCGGCTGCTCGGCCCGAGCCGCTGCGCGATGTTCATGAACCTGCTGCCGGTGATGACGGCCGGCGGCGCGATCGTGCTGCTCGGCGAATCGCTGAAGCTGTATCACCTGATCGGCGGCGGCGTGGCGCTCGTCGGCGTCGCGATCGCGCAGCGGTTTCCGTTCCAGGCGGGCGCATCGCAAGGAGTGCGGCAATGAGCGGCGATCGCGACATGCAGAACCTGATGGCCGCGCTGCCGGATGCGCGTGCAGCCGTGGAGGGGCCGGCGCTCGCGCACCAGCTCGAACGGATCGCGACCGCGCTCGAAGCGCTGGCGGGCACCGGGCAGCCGGCGCCGATCGATTTCGATGCGGCTGTCGCATTCCGCTGGCGCGGCTTCGACGGCGGGCGACGGACGCCGCCGCTCGAACCGGTCGCGACGCCCGCGCTCATCGCGTTCGATGCGCTGCGCAACGTCGAGCGGCAGGTGGCGATCGTCGAACGGAACACGCGGCAGTTCGTGCGCGGGTTCGCGGCGAATCACGTGCTGTTGACCGGCGCGCGCGGCACCGGGAAGTCGTCGATCGTGAAGGCGTGCCTGCACGCGTTCGCATCGCACGGGCTGCGGCTGATCGAGGTCGGCAAGGAGCAGTTGAGCGATCTGCCGGCGATCGTCGAGCTGGTGCGTGCGCGGCCCGAGCGGTACATCGTGTTCTGCGACGACCTGTCGTTCGAGGCGGGCGAGACCGGCTACAAGGAGCTGAAGACGGTGCTCGACGGCTCGGTCGCGAGCGACCTGTCGAACGTGCTGGTGTACGCGACGTCCAATCGCCGCCACCTGATGCCCGAGCAGGCGAGCGACAACGCGAACGTGTCGCGTGCGGAGAACGGCGAGCTGCATCCGGGCGACGCGGTGGAGGAGAAGATTTCGTTGTCCGAGCGCTTCGGGATCTGGGTGACGTTCTACGGGTTCACGCAGGATGCGTATCTGGCCGTTGTCGACAGCCGGCTTGGCGAAGCCGGATTCGATGCGGAACAGATTCGCGCGGCGCGCGAACCGGCGCTGCAGTGGGCGCTGGAACGCGGTGCGCGGTCGGGGCGGATTGCCGCGCAGTTCGTGCGGGATTATGCGGGGCGGCTGGCGGAAGAGGGGGCCGCAGGCGAAGGCGCACACGGGCGCACGGGTTGAGTGGGGCCACCGCTTGATGCGTGGCGCGTTGCTTTCACCGGCAAGGCCTCCACTTCGCCGGATGCCGGGCAGGCTTTGCGCGTGACGCGTGACGTCGCCGTCAACCACCGGCTGCCGCATCGATTGCGGCAGCCGGCGCTCCAGGGTTCCGCTGAATCGCGGCCCTGGCACGCCGGCCCGCGCGGACGGGCGGGGATCAACTGAAGCGATGGCTGAATTCCAGCCACAGCGTACGGCCGTAAGGCATGTAGTAGCCGACCGTGTAGTAAGGCCAGCCGGCGGAATCGTCGTGCTTGATCGTGTTGAACACGTTGTTCATGACGAAAGTCAGCGACGTGTCGCGCGAAAACTGGTGCGAGAGGCTCAGGTTCGCGAGCGTGGTCGGCGTCAGGTACGCGGTCTGGGCCGCATTCGGCACCTTGCCGTAGCGCTCGACCTGGATCGTCGACGTCCACTTCGGAATCGACCAGGTCAGGCTCATCGTGAGCTTGTCCGGCCACTCCGGGTTGCCGGTCGGGTTCGCGAGCGAATGCAGGAGGTCCTGCACCGGGCCGTTCGTATATTGCTGGTACTTGTGGCTGAGGACCTTCGTGAAGTTGGCGCTCAACAGGAACGTGCCCGCACGGCCGGCGCGCACGCGCCATTTGCCGCCGAGGTCGAAGCCTGTCGTCTTTTCCATCGCGGCGTTGATCGGGTTCACGAGGATCGTGTTGATCGCGCCGGGATCGAGCACGGCCGTCAGCGGGTTGCGGATCACGCGGCTCAGCGCGTCCACGCAGTTGGGCGAACTGGCGCTCAGTTGCCCCGTGCGGCAGGCGGATTCGGTCCGCAGCAGATTGTCCGGATCGATGGTCGTGACGAGATTGTCGATGCGGATGTTGTAGTAATCGGCCGACAGGTCGATGTCCGGCGTGGGCGCGAGCACGAAGCCGGCACCCCACGATTTGCCGTTTTCCGGCTTCAGGTTCGCATTGCCCTTCTGAATGAAGTTCGAGCCCGGCGACACGTTCGCGTATTCGCACGATGCGAGCGATTTCCCCGACTGGTTGCAGCGGAAGTAGTCGGTGGTCGATTCGAAATAGCCCTTCGACTGGCTCATGAAGATGTAATTCATGTCCGGTGCGCGAAAGCTCGTACCGTAATTGCCGCGCAGCAACAGCTCGCGCAGTGGCCGGTATTCGAGCCCGAGGTCGTACGTGAGCTTGTTGTTGCGGGTGCCGGCGAACGAGTAGTCGTCATAGCGCGTGGCGACGTTCGCGGTCAACTGGCTCAGGATCGGGATGCGCAGCTCGAGCGCGGCCGCGTAGCGCTTGCGATTGCCGCTCGCACCGGTCGCGCCGGCCGAGTTGTAGTACACGCCTTGATTGAGCGCGGGGTCGATGGCGTTGCTGAAACCCTGCGTGCCGTATTCGATCACGCTGGCGGCGCGCACGGGGCCCGCGGGCAGCGAGAACAGGTTGCCGTTGGCGGCGAGGCTGAAGGTCTGCGTCCACGTGTTGTTCCGGCTGGTCGATTCGCCGTACATCGACGCGAACTGGTTCGGCGTGAGCGGGGTCGCGAAGCGTGCGGCGCTGGGCGCGTAGATCGGAGCGCCGTCGGCCGCGGTGCCGAGCTGCGGGCCGAGGTAATAGCGGTCGACGTTCGACAACAGGCGCGGCGCCGTCGCGCGGCTCTGGTAGCCGGACGCGCTGTACGTGAGCTCGTAGTTCCAGCTGCTGTCGGGCAGCTTGCCGCGCAGGCCGGTGATCAGGTTGCCCGCGACGTCGTCCCAGCGCTTGTTCCACACCGATGCGCCGCCGATCTCCTGCGGCGAGATGCGCTTGGTCCACGCCTCGTTCGCCCCGGTTTCCTGATTGAAGAAGTAGCCGGTCGTCGCCGCGGCCGACGTCCAGCTAGGGCCGCGGGTGTTGTTCTCCGTCTGGTTCCAGGCAGTCGACACGGAGCCGAACAGCGTGACGAGATCGCTCAGCCGGTATTCGACGCCGCCGTACAGGTTCTCGCTGACGTTGTTCGTTTGCGTCGTCCAGTACGATGGCTGCGCGCCGCCGCTACCGCAGTACGCGCCATTGCGGGTGTTGACGGTGGACGTGCCGCCGAATGCGCCGATGCCCGCGAGCGCACCGCACGCGCCGGCGGCACCGACGTAGCGGCCGGTGTCGAGGTTCTGGCGTGCCCAGGTCTTGGTCGGCGTTTCGCCTTCGAGTGTCGACGCCGACATGAAGTCGCGCTGCCCGGACCATATCGGATTGGTCTTGCTGATCTCGAGGCCGAACACCGTGCTCAACGCGCCGAATTCCTTGCCGCCCGACACCTGAAGCCGGCCGTTGCCGCCGCCGCCGTCCCAGGTTCGGCCGCCCTTGACGTTGACCTCGATGCCGTCGATATGCTTCTTCATGATGATGTTGACCACACCCGCGATCGCGTCCGAGCCGTATACGGCGGAGGCCGCACCGTTCAGGATTTCGATCCGGTCGATCATCGCCGACGGAATGTTGGCCAGGTTCACGAAGTTGACGTTGCCGTCGTACGCGATCGGGTAGTCGGCCACGCGTCGGCCGTCGACGAGGACGAGCGTGTGGTTCGGGCCCAGGCTGCGCAGGCTGAGCGCATTCGCGGCCGGCGTGAACGTGTTGCCGAAGTCGGCGCCTTGCGTGAAGCCCGTGTTCTGGGTTTGCGACTGGAGCGCGTCGAAGACGTTTCGGTACCCTTTCGATTCGATCTCCTGACCGGTAATGACGGTGACGGGCGTCGCACCTTCCTTCTCGGAGCGTGGAATGCGCGACCCCGTCACGACGAACGTTTTCAGCGATGCAGCTGCGGGCTTTTGCGTCGTTTCCTCGTTGCGGGCCGGTGCGGCGGCGCTGGCCGGGTTGGGCGGCGCGCCGACGGCGGCTGTGCCCGACGCGGCTTCCTGCGCGGCGACGGGCATCCAGGTCGTTGCGAGGCCGGACAGGCAGAGCGCAATCGCGCTCCCTCTCTTGATATAGAGCGACGTGTTTTGCATCTTCAAGTAGGTTGGCGAGCAGGTTCAATGGCTGGCAGTTGCCGGGCATCCATGCCGCTTACGGCGGCATGGCGACTCGCAACTCCCTTTCGTCCGCGCAATTCCAGCGTCTGATTCGAGCTCCCGGAATGACGGGTGCGATCTGAAATCGGTCGAATGAATCGATTTTTCTTTCAGATGCCGTATTCGGGAGTAATGGCCGGTGGCGTGGCGAGAGACTTTATCGATCGACTTTTGGTCCGGCAAATGATCGTTACGTATATTGATGTGGCCGGGAGTAAGTAAATTGAAATGACTGGCTTATTCAATTTATCCGCTGAAAACAGGAAAAGCACCTGGCTTCGTGCGATGCGTCGCGTCGCAGCCGGTCATTCGCTACAGGTCGCGCCATCCGGGTTGCGTTGCGTAATGGCCGATCGCCGCGCGTAAAACCTGCGCGACGAGCGTCGGATTGGCCGCCTGCTTCGAGCCGCGGCATGAAATCCGCTGGAATGTACGAGGCGCGTGGTGTCCGGCGGAATGCGTGGTGCGTGAAACCGTGGTTCGCCAGCGACGTCCGTCAACCGGACATCGGCGCCATTCGAGCGGAATCCCGCTTCGGAAAACATCGCTTCAGGGCAAATAAAATAGTGTGAAAGTTTGATGTGATCAAACTTGTCTGGATTATCGGATGCCCCGAAATTGGGAATGTTTGATGTGATTTAACTTTTAAAGTTTGAGTAATAAGCGAGGCAAGTTTGATCTAGTCAAACTTTGAGTGTTTCATCAAAAAAAGTTTGACGGTCAAAATTTTTTCTTGATATCGTTCGCAATCAAGGAGCGGCGGTTTTTTTGAGGTATTCATTCCTTTTCGAATATCTTCCATTTCGACCCATGTGATCGAGGTCGGGCTGCGCTCCGCCGGCCGCTGTTCGAGCGGACGGGCATCCGCTTCATTTTCCGGAATCTAATCAATTTCGATAAGCCGTGATTTTCCCGTGTCGAGCGATCGGCGGGCGGGAAACGCATGTTCCGGAATAAGTAATGCTGATTTCTGGGTATTGAATCAAACACTGCCGCCGTCCGGGCCGTGGGGCATCGTGCATCGGCGACATTCGCATTGGGGGGCTGAAGGTGGGTATCAAGATCGAGGACGGTGTGTTCGCGTCCGGTGGTGGGCCGGCGATGCCCGGGCGCCCGCGGCAGTTCGGCGGGAAACAGCAGAACCCGGTGCGCCGGTTCGGCGGCATCGCGGTCGTGCTGCTGCTGCATGTGTTGCTGGTTTATGCGCTCGTCAACGGCCTCGCGACCAAGGTCGTGCAGGTGATTCAGCATCCGATCGAAACCCGCATCATCGAGCCGGTGAAGCCGCCGCCGCCCCCGCCACCGTTGCCGGTGGTCAAGCTGCCGCCGCCGAAAGCGACGTTGCCGCCGCCGCCGTTCGTGCCGCCCGCGGAGGTGCCGGTGCAGGCGCCGCCGCAAGCG
>NZ_JAAGPG010000322.1:0-9664 GCF_017104665.1 Burkholderia sp. Se-20378
GTACGCACGCTCCAGCGCCGCGCGTAGCGGTACGCGCGCATCACGCGTGCGCTGCTTGCCCCCGCACGGCGCACGCCGGACGCGCGCGCCGCCAACGCTTCAGGCATTCGCCTCCCCTACCTCCTCGGCCCGATGGCACGCTACGCGCCGGCCGTCGACCTCGCGCAGCTGCGGCTCCTCCGCACGGCAACGCTCGACCGCATACGGGCAGCGCTGGTGGAACGCGCAGCCCGACGGCGGATTGAGCGGCGACGGCAGTTCGCCCTGCAGCTTGATCTGCACGCGGCGGTCTTCCTCGAAGATCGCCGGCGTCGCCGACATCAGCGCGCGCGTGTACGGATGGCGCGGCCGTGCGTAGATCGTTGCCTTGTCGCCGAGCTCCGCGACGCTGCCGAAGTACATCACCATCACGTCGTCCGCGACGTGCTCGACCACCGACAGGTTGTGCGAGATGAACACGTAGCTCGTCTTGAACTGCTCCTGCAGATCCATGAACAGGTTCAGGATCTGCGCCTGGATCGACACGTCGAGCGCGGACACCGGCTCGTCGGCGACGACGATGCGCGGATCGAGGATCATCGCGCGTGCGATCGCGACACGCTGGCGCTGGCCGCCCGAGAACATGTGCGGATAGCGCTTCGCGTGCTCGGGCCGCAGGCCGACCGTGCGCATGATCTGCGCGATGCGCTGCGCGCGTTCGGTGGCCGTCAGGTTCGCGTTGATCTCGAGCGGCTCGGACAGCGTCTGCTCGACGGTCTTGCGCGGGTTGAGCGACGCGAACGGGTTCTGGAACACCATCTGCACGCGGCGGCGCAGGTCGGCAACCGTCTCGCGGCTTGCGCCGGCCACGTTCTTGCCGTCGATCGTCAGGCTGCCCGAGGTGGGCGTCTCGATCATCGTCAGCTGGCGGGCGAGCGTCGACTTCCCGCAGCCCGATTCGCCGACGACGGCGAGCGTCTTGCCGCGCTTCAGCGAGAACGACACGCCGTTCAGCGCCTTCACCGTGCCCTGCCCGAACATTCCGCGCTTCACCGAATAGTGTTTCGCGAGGCCGTCGGCCACCAGCACGGCTTCCTCGTCGTGCGGCGTGGCGCCCGCTTGATTGACTGCATTCATCGTGCACCTCCCGTCAGGTCGAGGTTGGAAACGTTGAGCGGCTTGATGCAGCGTGCGCGCATCGCCTCATTGCCGGACACCAGCGTGTCGAGCGCCGGCCGCGCCTTGAGGCAGTCGTCGACGACGTACTTGCAGCGCGGCGCGAACAGGCACCCGGACGGGCGATCATCGCGGCCCGGCACCATGCCGGGCAATGCGGCAAGGCGACGCGCCCCCTTATTGTGCTCGGGAATCGCCGCGAGCAGCGCTTCGGTGTACGGATGATGCGGCGCGCGGAAGATGTCGGGCACGCTGTTCGTCTCGATCACCTCGCCCGCGTACATCACCGCCACGCGCTGCGCGACCTCCGACACCACGGCCAGGTCGTGCGAGATCAGCACGAGCGCCATGCCGCGCTCCTTCTGCAGCTTCACGAGCAGGTCCATGATCTGCGCCTGGATCGTCACGTCGAGCGCGGTGGTCGGCTCGTCGGCGATCAGGAGCTTCGGGTTGCACGCCACCGCCATCGCGATCATCACGCGCTGGTTCATCCCGCCCGACATCTGGTGCGGGAACGACGTGATGCGGTTCTTCGCATCGGGAATGCCGACCTGGTCGAGCAGCTCGAGCGCGCGCCGGTGCAGCGCGTCGCCGCGCAGCCCTTCGTGCAGCTTCAGCACTTCCTTGATCTGGTAGCCGACCGTATAGCTCGGGTTCAGGCTCGTCAGCGCGTCCTGGAACACCATCGCGATGTCCTTGCCGACGATCTTGCGGCGCGCTTTCGGCGACGCCTTCAGCAGGTCGACGCCGTTGAACGTGACCTCATCGGCCGTCACCTTGCCCGGTGCGTCGATCAGGCCCATCAGCGCCATCATCGTCACGCTCTTGCCCGAGCCCGATTCGCCGACGACGCCCACCACCTCGCCCGGTGCGATCGACAGGTTGATCCGGTCGACCGCGGGCAGGCCGTTGAAGTTCACCGCGAGATTGCGGATGGTCAGAAGATTGTTGCTCATGTCAGGCCATCCGTTTCAGTTTGGGATCGAGCGCGTCACGCAGCCCGTCGCCGAGCAGGTTGATCGCGAGCACCGAAATCAGGATCGACAGGCCCGGCATCGTCACGATCCACCACGCGTTGTCGATGTAGTCGCGCGCGGAAGCCAGCATCGCGCCCCACTCGGCGGTCGGCGGTTGCACGCCGAGGCCGAGGAAGCCGAGTGCGGCCGCATCGAGGATGGCCGACGAGAAGCCGAGCGTCGCCTGCACGATCAGCGGCGCCGTGCAGTTCGGCAGCACCTGCGAGAACATCAGGCGCAGCGTGCCGGCACCGGCCACGCGCGACGCCGTCACGTACTCCTTCTGCAGCTCGCCGAGCGCCGATGCGCGCGTCAGGCGCACATAAGCCGGCAGCGCGACGATCGCGATCGCGAACATCGTGTTGGTGAGGCCCGGGCCGATGATCGCGACGACCGCGACCGCGAGCAGCAGCGACGGCAGCGCGAGCAGCACGTCCATGATGCGCATCACCGGCGTGTCGGCCCACTTCTGGAAGAACGCGGCCACGAGCCCGAGCACGACGCCGGGGATCAGCGCGAGCACGACCGACACGAAGCCGATCCAGAACGAC
Organism: Burkholderia sp. Se-20378; assembly: GCF_017104665.1. NCBI lineage: Bacteria > Pseudomonadati > Pseudomonadota > Betaproteobacteria > Burkholderiales > Burkholderiaceae > Burkholderia > Burkholderia sp. Se-20378. Next base: position 2,723 of record NZ_JAAGPG010000322.1, read on the forward strand.
ATCCGCGCGCCGTACATCAGGCGCGAAAGAATGTCGCGGCCCGCTTCGTCGGTGCCGAGGATGAATTTCCAGTTGCCGCCGTCGAGCCACGCGGGCGGGATCTTCACGAAGTCGCGGTATTGCTCGACCGGGCTGTGCGGCGCGAGCAGCGGCGCGAGCAGCGCGACGAGGATCAGCGCGAGCACGACGATGCCGGCGCCGACGGCGCCGCGGTTGCGCGAGAAGTTGGCCCAGAACTCGCGCAGCGCGAGCGCACGGCCGCCGGCCGGCGCGGATTCGGTCGGCAGGGTATTTTGCAGATTGTTCATGGGATTACCTCGTGTGGCGGATGCGCGGATTCAGCACGCCGTACAGCAGGTCGACGACCAGGTTCACGACGATCACGAGCGTCGCGATCAACAGGATGCCGCCCTGGACGACCGGATAGTCGCGGCGGCCGATCGCATCGATCAGCCACTTGCCGACACCGGGCCACGAAAAGAGCGTCTCGGTCAGCACGGCGCCCGCAAGCAGCGTGCCGATCTGCAGGCCGATCACGGTGACGACCGGGATCAGCGCATTGCGCAGCGCATGCACGACGACCACGCGCGCGGGCGACAGCCCCTTCGCGCGTGCGGTGCGGATGTAGTCCTCGCGCAGCACTTCGAGCATCGACGAGCGCGTCATCCGCGCGATCACCGCGAGCGGGATCGTGCCGAGCACGATCGCGGGCAGGATCAGGTGGCTGACCGCCGACTTGAACGAGCCTTCGTCCGGCGCGAGCAGCGCGTCGATCAGCATGAAGCCCGTCGGGTGCGGGAAGTCGTATTCGACGGCGATGCGCCCCGACACGGGCGTCCAGCCGAGGTATGACGAAAACACCATGATGAGGATCAGCCCCCACCAGAAGATCGGCATCGAGTAGCCGGTGAGCGCGGTGCCCATCACGCCATGGTCGACGACCGAGCCGCGCCGCAATGCGGCGATCACGCCGGCCGGCAGCCCGACCGCGAGCGCGAACACGAGTGCGCACAGCGACAGCTCGACGGTCGCCGGGAAGCGCGCGAAGAACTCGCCCGCGACGCTCGTGTTGGTGATGATCGACGTGCCGAGGTCGCCATGCAGCGCCCGGCCGATGTAGTGGAGGTACTGCATGGGCAGCGGCTGGTCGAGCCCGAGGCGTTTCATCGCCTCCGCATGCATCGCGGGATCGACGCCGCGCTCGCCCATCATCACTTCGATGGGGTCGCCCGGTATCAGGTGAATCAGCGCAAACGCCAGGATGGTGATGCCGATGAAAGTCGGGATCACCATGCCCACGCGGCGCAACACGAATGTGAACATGATGCGTCTCGTATTTTCTTGTGGGAAATGTGCGACCGGCGACGGGAAGCTTTTGGCCTCCCGCCGCCGGATGAATTAGCCGGTCTCGGTCTTCGTAGACAGCTTACGCCGGGCGTGTTACTTCACGCTAACACCGTCGAAGCGGGCATAGCCAAGCGGCTCGATACGCATGTCGACCACGGTCTTGCGCACCGGCTGGTAGACCGTCGAGTTCGCGATCGGCGAGAACGGCAGCTGCTGCGCGAAGATCTGCTGAGCCTGCGTGTAGAGCTTCGTGCGCGCGTCCTGGCCCGTCGTCGTGCGGCCCTTCTGGACCAGATCGTCGAACGGCTTGTAGCACCAGTGCGAGAAGTTGTTGCCCTTGATCGCGTCGCAGCCGAGCAGCGTGCCGAGCCAGTTGTCCGGGTCGCCGTTGTCGCCCGTCCAGCCGATCAGCATCGTGTCCTGCTCACCCGCGTGCGCACGCTTGATGTACTCGCCCCACTCGTACGTGACGATCTTCGCCTTCACGCCGATCTTCGCCCAGTCGGCCTGGATCATCTCGGCCATCAGGCGGGCGTTCGGGTTGTACGCGCGCTGCACCGGCATCGCCCACAGCGTGATCTCGAAACCGTTCGGGAAGCCTGCCTTCGCGAGCAGCGCCTTCGCCTTCGCGGTGTCGTTCGGCGCCATCTTCAGGTTCTTGTCGTACGACCATTGGGTCGGCGGCATCGGCGCGTTGGCGGCCTGGCCGGCGCCCTGGTAGACGGACTCGAGGATCGCCTTCTTGTTGATCGCCATGTCGAGTGCCTGACGCACTTCGAGCTTGTCGACCGGCTTGTGCTCGACGTTGTACGCCAGGTAGCCGAGGTTGAAGCCTGCCTGCGACGGCATGTCGACGCCCGAATCGGCCTTCAGCGTCGCGATGTCGGCCGGACGCGGATAGCTCATCACCTGGCATTCGTTGCGCTTGATCTTCTGCACGCGCACGCCCGGATCGGGCGTGATCGAGAAGATCAGCTTCGAGATCTTCACTTCGCCCTTCTTCCAGTAATCAGGATTGCCGTCGAATCGGATCGTCGCGTCCTTCGTGTAGCTGCGGAAGATGAACGGGCCCGTGCCGACCGGCTTCTGGTTGATGTCGGCGGCCTTGCCTGCCTTCATCAGCTGGTCGCCGTATTCGGCCGACAGGATCGACGCGAATTCCATCGCCATGTTCTGGATGAACGGCGCATTCGGCTCGGCCAGCGTGAACTTCACGGTGTACGGATCGACCTTCTCGACCTTCGTGATCAGCTTGTCGAGGCCCATGTCGGTGAAGTACGGGAACGACACCGGGTACGCCTTGCGGAACGCCTGGTTCGGATCGAGCATGCGCTGGAACGTGAACAGCACGTCGTCCGCGTTGAATTCACGCGTCGGCTTGAAGAAGTCGGTCGTGTGGAACTTCACACCATGGCGCAGGTGGAACGTGTACACCTTGCCGTCCGACGACACGTCCCACTTCTCGGCGAGGCCCGGCTCGACCTTCGTGCCGCCGCGCTCGAATTCGACGAGGCGGTTGTAGACGGTGAACGTGGCGGCGGTGAAATCGACGCCGGTCGTAAATTGCGCGGAATCGAAACCCGCCGGGCTGCCTTCTGAGCAGTAGACGAGCGTTTTGTTCGGGATCTGTGCGAATGCAGAACCCGCGACGCCGAGCGATGCCGCTGCCACGCCTGCAATGGCGGTAACACGCAGGGTGTGCAACAGACGGTTGTATTCCATGTTTCCTCCAGGTCTCCAGATCGGAACCGGCCCGCCCGGGGCCGGTGTACGCGGATATTACTTGAGCTAACGATGTGGCAACAAGCTGGAGAAAAAACTCTTCTAGATGCCCCGCCGGGTTTTTGCCGATGTTTAGTGTGGGTAAAAAATGCGACAACGCGCGCGAGCGACAATTTCGTTCATCTCGCGCAAGTTTCGTTCGACGACTAAACAATTCGGGCGCGAACACGAAGGTTCGACGCACTGTTTTCCCGTGTTCTGCAGCACATCATTGCGTTTTGCGAAACGATCCGGTGATCGTCTTCAAATCGTCATGTCGTCGCGTCGTCACGCCGGCGCGTCGAGGTCGGCGCTGCGCGCGGGCACGAACGCGACCGCGACGATCGACAGCGCGATCCCGGCCATCACATAGTAGGTCGGCGCGAGCGGCGTGCCCGTGACCTTGATCAGCCACGTGACGATGAACTGCCCGAAGCCGCCGAACAGCATCACCGCAACGTTGTACGCGATCGACAGCCCGGTCGAGCGCACGTTGGCCGGGAACAGCTCGGCGATCATCGCGCCGAACGGCCCGTAGTAGCCCGCGAGCGTGACCGACAGCACGGCCTGCACCGCGATCAGCCGCGCGATGGTCGGCGCCGCGTCGAGCCAGGCGAACAGCGGATACATCAGCACGAGCGTCAGCACCAGCGACCACAGCGACAGCCCCTTGCGGCCGATGCGATCCGACCACGCGCCCGCGATCGGCGACAGCACCATCAGCAGCAGGTTGCCGACGATCACCGCGTAGAACGATTCCGCGTAGGGCAGCTTCAGCTGCTTCACGGCGAAGGTCGGCAGATAGCTGATCAGCACGTAGATCGTCACCGTCAGCGCGATCACCGAACCGAGCCCGCACAGCACCTCGCGCGGGTGGCGCGTGAACACTTCGCCGAGCGTCGCGCGGCGCGCGCTTTGCTGCGCATGCAGGAACGCTTCGGAATCGGCGAGATGGCGGCGGATGTAGAAGCCGATCGGGCCGATCACGAGCCCGAGGATGAACGGCACGCGCCAGCCCCAGCTGCGCAGCGCATCGTGCGACAGCCCGCGCGTGACGGCCGCGCCGACGAGCGCGCCGATCAGCAGTGCGGCCGCCTGGCTCGCCATCTGCCAGCTGCCGTAGAAACCGCGTTTCGAGAATGGCGCGGCCTCGATCAGCAGCGCCGTCGCACTGCCGAATTCGCCGCCCGCGGAGAAGCCCTGCAGCAGACGGCCGAGCACGATCAGGATCGGGCCGCCGATGCCGATCGCCGCATACGGCGGCGCGACCGCGAGCAGGAAGATGCCGGCCGTCATCAGGAGGATCACGAGCGACAGCGCCGCCTTGCGGCCGGCGCGATCCGCGTACAGCCCGAACACGATGCCGCCGATCGGGCGCATGAAGAACGCGACGCCGAACGTCGCGGTCGTCAGCAGCAGCGACGAGTATTCGCTGGAGGTCGGGAAGAACAGCTCGGCGATCACGACCGTCATGAAGCCGAACACCGTAAAGTCGTACCACTCGAGCGCGTTGCCGATCACGGCGGCCGCGACCGCTCGCCGGTTCAGCGCACGCTCGGGCCGGATCGTTTTCGTTGAATTCGCAATCGTCGCCATGCGTGCCTCGTCCTCGTCAGTTCGCCGTGTCGGGCTGCGCGGCGTGCGGGGTGCCCGCGGCGCGCTGGTTTGCAGCGAGTGTAGAAAGCGACGGAACCGTTTTCAAGCAATAAAAAACGCCCGCCGTCTTTCGACGGCGGGCGTTTTGCGGTTTTCGCCACAATGCGGCATCGCACGATGCCGCACGGACCTCAACCCATCTTCGAGAAGGCGCTGCACCAGCCCTTCGCCGACACCTGCTTGCCGGGGAAGGCGCCGCACGGGCCCGAGGCCGAGCCCTTCTTGCCCTGGTACAGCATGCAGGCCGCGCAATCCTGGCCTGCTGCGTATTTCGGATACTTCGTCTTGTCGACCTTCGTGGCATCGGCCTTGTAGCCGAGTGCCGTCGCGGTCGGGTCGCTTTCCGTGAGCATCGGCGCATCGGCCAGCGCTTCACGCGACAGCGCCAGCGCGGACACGGCACCAATGCTCGTAATCAGGAAACTCCGACGGGATGTTTTCATGGGGGACTCGCTCCAACGTTATTGGTTTGAAAGCTGTTCCAGGGTCTGTCTACCGATGGAACACGCATGCGAAGGCCCGAAATCGCTCGTCCCCCAAGGGGACTTCCTTGCGGGGCGCAGGCAAGGAGGGAGGAGCGCCGTTTAGCCAAGCCAAACAAGCGACGACCGACGCCGCCATGCGGGCGATTTCGGGCCTTCCCGTGGAAACGATATCAATTTGGGGTTGCCCCGAGAAGGGCCGCTCGCCGCGTTGCGCGCCTTGCGAATACGTCCAGTATTCGCGGCGTCGCGCGCCTCGCGAGCGGCCCTTCTCGGGGCAACGCATGCGTGTTCCATCGGTAGACAGACCCTGTACAGCCGTTCGACAGAATAACGCTCAAGCGAATAAATGTGCGCGCCGAAATTCCAGAGATAAGGAATTTCACACAGCCGCCACACGGCCGATACGCACCCGTCACGGTCCCACCACACCCCCGCCACACACGCGCCGCGTCAGTGGTAAGCCGCCATGTCGCCCACGCGCTGCGCGAGCGCGAGCGACGCGGTGAGCCCCGGCGACTCGATGCCGAACAGGTTCACGAGCCCGCGCACGCCATGCTGCGCGGCGCCCTGCACGATGAAATCGGCCGGCGGCTCGCCGGGGCCCGCGACCTTCGGCCGGATGCCCGCGTACGCCGGCTGCAGCGCGTCGTCGGGCAAGCCCGGCCAGAATGCGCGTATCGACGCATAGAACGCGGTCGCGCGTGCGGGATCGACTTCGTAGCGCAGCGCATCGACCCATTCGACGTCCGGGCCGAAGCGCGCCTGCCCGCCGAGATCGAGCGTCAGGTGCACGCCGAGCCCCGCGCGGTCGGGCATCGGATAGATCAGGTGCGAAAACGGTGCACGCCCCGACAGGCTGAAATAATTGCCGCGCGCGAGATAGAGCGGCGGCACCCAGCGCGGGTCGAGTCCGCGCGTGCGGCGCGCCAGCGCCTGAGCGCCGAGGCCCGCGCTGTTGATCACGCAGGCGGCCTCGATCTCGGTCGGCGCGTCGCCGCCCGTGCGCACGACGAAGCGCCCGCCGCGCAGCACGTCGATCGATTCGACCGGGGATTTCAGCGCGCACACCGCGCCGTCGCGCTCCGCGTCGCCGAGCAGCGCGAGCATCAGCTGGTGGCTGTCGACGATGCCGGTGGACGGCGAGAACAGCGCCTCGACGCATTCGAGCGCGGGCTCGAGCGTCTGCGCCTCGGCGCGCGTGAGCGGCATCAGGTCGAGCACGCCGTTTTCGGTCGCGCGTGCGGCAATCGCCTTCAACTGCTTCACCTGCGCGGCGCTCGTCGCGACGAGCAGCTTGCCGGCACGCCGGTGCGGCACGTGACGCGTCTCGCAGAATTCGTACAGCAGGTCGCGCCCGTGTACGCACGACATCGCCTTCAGCGACCCGCGCGGATAGTAGAGCCCCGCATGGATCACTTCGCTGTTGCGCGAACTCGTACCCGTGCCGATCGCATCGGCGGCCTCGAGCACGAGCGTTTCACGCCCGCGCGCGGCCAGTTCGCGCGCAATCGCAAGACCGACGACACCCGCGCCGATCACGACACAATCCATCTGCTCCATGACGTTTCGCGCCGCTAGCGCGTCGAGGGGAGAGAAGAGAATTGTACGTCCCGGTTCACCCGCTTGCCGAAGGTCGTGCAGCGTATCGCGACGACGCCGCGCATGACGCGCGACGCACGGCACGACTCGCGGC
>NZ_JAAGPG010000031.1:0-37677 GCF_017104665.1 Burkholderia sp. Se-20378
AGCCGCGACGCCGACGGCGATCACGAGCGCGGCGGCGGCAAGCGCCTTGGGCTTGGGGGAGATGGCGGATGACATGGCGATCGTCGCTCAGTGCGAGGAAGGAGGTTGCGGGGCCCACGGCGGTGCGATTCGCACCGGCAGCAGCGGCACGAGCAGCAGCAGGACGGCGGCGACACAGGCGGCCAGCCGGTACAGGTCGGCCGAGGCCAGCACCAGCGCCTGCTCGTGCAGCCGGTGCGCGAGCGGGGCGAGGCCGGTTGCGTTGTCGAGCACGGCCCCGGCGCTCAATTGCGCCCGGTTGCCGAGCTGGTCCACCAGCCGGTTCGAATGCAGGTGTTCGCGGGCCGTGCCCAGCGTCTCGAGCAGGCCGGTGGCCAGCGCTGCCGAAAAGGTTTTCAGGGAATTGAACATGGCCGACGCGAACGGCCCTTCGGCGGGCGGCAGGCCGGTGGTGACGCCCATCAGGATCGGTAGGATCAGCATCGGTTGCGCGACGATCTGGAGCGACTGGAGCCAGTAGAAGTCGTCGCGGATCCACTCGGCCGTGATCCGGCTGCCGGCGATGCAGGTAAGCGCCATCAGCAGGCAGCCGGTGGCCAGCACCCAGCGCGAATCGACCCACCGCAGGTTCAGGAGCGTAGCCGTCAGCGGCAGGCTGAGCAGCAGCGGCACGGCGACCAGCAGCGACAGCGGCGCGGTCTGCAGCGGCCGGTAGCCGTGCACGCCGGCAAGATGGTGGCCCGGTATCGCGGCCACCGCAGTCAGCAGCATCACCGCGCCGGCCAGCGTGAGCAGCCCGTGCGTGAAGTTGCGGCGCGCCAGCAGTTGCAGCCGGAAGAACGGCAGCGGATGAAACCATTCGTTGACGAGAAAGGCGACGAGCAGGGTCAGGCCGCCGGCCACCAGTGCACGAATGGCCGCCGACTCGAACCAGTCGAGGCGGTCGCCCTGCAGCAACGCAACGACGAGCATCGCCACGGCCGGGAAACCGGTCAGGAATCCGGACCAGTTGAAGGCGCGCAGACGTTCGGGCTTCGTCGTATCGGCGGGCAGGCCGTAGGCGATTGCCGCGCAGCAAGCGATGCCGAGCGGCACGATTTGCCAGAACGCCAGGCGCCAGTCGGCGAATTCGGTCCACAGCGCCGCGAGCGGCGTGCCGAGCGCAGGCCCGAAGGTCGCCGTCATCGCATACCCAGCGAGCCCGTACAGCTTCGCTTTCGGCGGCAGGTAGCGCAGCGCCGCGATGATCAGCATCGGCGGCAGGCAGCCGCCCGCGATGCCCTGCAGCACGCGCAGCACGGTCAGTGCGGCGAAGCCCGGCGCGAACGGGCACAGCACGCCGAGCATCAGCGTCGCCAGCACGGCACCGATCGTGAAGCGTTTCAGCGTGAAGGTGACGCCGAACCACGGCGCGAACACCATGGTCGCGACGTTGGCCGCCTCGAACAGCGCGGTCAGCCAGGTGCTGTCGTCATGGCCGATCGAGAAGGCGCCGAGAATGTCGGCCATCGCGGCGGCGGTGACCTGTTCGTTGAGGATGGCCAGCAAGGACGCGAGCAGCATGCCGACGAGGCCGGTTGCGAGGCGTGGCGTCAGGATGGACGGCGCCCCGGCGCCGGCCTGCGGCGCAGGCGTCGTGGCGATGACCGGCAAGGAAACGGTATTCATGATGTCGAGTGTTTCGAATGGGTTCGGATTGCGCGGGGTCTGGCGGGCGGCGATCACGAAATCGCCACCGTGAAAGCACGATACATCCTTCCGGATTTGCCGATAATTGGTCTGATTCGGGAATCATCATCTCGAAATTCGGGAGGGGATGCGCGTAAAAAAACGCCGACGGATTCCCGTACGGCGTGCGTGTCTGGCGATGGGAAAACGGGCAACGGCATATGGGCTCGTTCGCGGCGAACCCGAGGCCCGGTGTGGCGGGTCAGAGTTCGCTGTCGATGCGCGCGATGAAGGTGGCGATGGCGGTTTCGTTGCGGGCGACGAACCGCCACTGACCGACCTGCGTCGCGACAAGCAGGCCGGCCGCGCACAGCAGCGCGATGTGGGCCGATACCGTCGATTGCGACAACCCGCTGCGTGCCACGATCGACGACAGCGGTACGCCGTGTTGCGAGCGCAGGCACGCGGCGTCCGCCCACGACGGATCGGGCGACTTCAGCCAGCGCAGCACATTCCGCCGAAACGGATGCGCCAGCGCCTTGTGAGCGAGGTCGACGTCGATCATGACGCGCGCCGGCTCAGCGCCGTTCCCCGCCGCGATGCACGAGCGCGGCTGCGAGCCCGGCCGCGACGCCGAACGCGACCACGCCGTGCCAGCCGAAGTGGGCCATCAGCGCGCCGCTGATGATCGCGCCGAGCGCGCCGCCGACGAAGGTCGCGGGCAGTGAGAGGCTGTTGAGGCGGCCGTGGGCGTGCGGATCGGCGGCGACCGCGCGCGTCTGGTTCGCGACCAGGCCGGCCTGCACGCCGATGTCGAGCACGACCACGCCGATCACGAGCAGCGCGAGCGAGCTGCCGGCGCCGGCGAGGATCAGGTAGGACACCGTCACGATCGCAATGCCCAGTCCGATCACGCGCCGCGTGCCGATCCGGTCCGACGCCCGGCCACCGATCGTGGCGGCCAGCGCGCCTGCCGCGCCGATGATGCCGAAGCCGCCGGCCCATGCGCTGCCGAGGTGCCACGGGCCGTCGGCGAGCAGCGCTGCGAGATTGACCCAGAACGCATTGAATGCGGCCCACAGCAGCGCCTGCACGATCATCGATTCGCGGATCGGGCGATGTGCGCGGGCCAGCGTCCAGAGCGACGCGAGCAGCCGGCCATACGACAGCGTGGTGCTCGGCACGCCGCGCGGCAGCAGCCACGCGGCTGCGATCCCCACCGGCACCATGGCGATGGCTTCGACGGCATACACCGCGCGCCACCCGGCGTGCGCGGCGATCAGGCCGCTGACCGCACGGCCCAGCAGGATGCCGACCATGATGCCGGTGACGACCGTGCCGACGTTGCGTCCGCGTTCGCCGGGCGCCGACATCACGGCCGCGAACGGCACCAGTTGCTGGGGCACGCAACTGACCACGCTGAGCCCGAACGCGGCGCCGATCAGCGCCCAGACGCCCGGCGCGAGCGCGGACGCCACCGCGAACGCGAAAGCCAGCACGATCTGGCCCAGCACCAGCTTGCGCCGGTCGTAGCGATCGCCGAGCGGCAGCAGCAGCGCCAGCCCGGTCGCGAAGCCGAGCAGCGCTGCGCCGGCCACCAGGTCGGCCGTCGCCGACGTGACATGCAGGTCCTGCGCGATCAGCGGCAGGATCGGCTGCGTGCAATAGATGTTGGTCACGACCGCGCCGGCGATGGCAGCCATCGCGACGATCTTGCCGCGCGACGCGGTGGCGGGCGGCGTGGCGGCACGCGGCGCAATGGGCGGCATGCCCGATGCGGCAGGGAATTCGTTCATGGCAGGCTCCTTTTTCATGGCGATCGGCCGTCGCGGACAACGGAATCGGCCGGCGACGACGAGGTGAAAGGAGCGTACTGCCTTGCACTGGAAAAGATAATCCATCAGAATCTGGAATCATCTTTCTGAAAATTGAGAGGCAACATGAACCGCCTCGAGTCGATGTCGCTGCTGGTGGCGGTGATCGATGCCGGCAGCATGTCGGCCGCCGCGCGCCAGCTCGGCATTCCGCTGGCGACCGTGAGCCGCAAGGTCGCCGAGCTCGAGTCCTACCTGAATACGCGGCTGCTGCATCGCACGACGCGGCAACTGTCGTTGACCGAGGCGGGCGAGTCCTACGTCGCCGGTTGCCGGCGCATCCTCGACGACATCGCGGAAACCGAGCGCGCCGCCACCGGCGAATACGCGGCCCCGCGCGGCGAGCTGATCGTCACCGCGCCGATCGTGTTCGGGCGCCTGCATATCGTGCCGGTGGTGGCCGCGTTTCTCGCGCAGTATCCCGAGATCGACGTGCGGCTGGTGCTGACCGATCGCGTCACGCACCTGATGGAAGAGCAGATCGACGTCGCGTTGCGAATCGGCGAGTTGCCCGACAGCAGCTTCATGGCGACCCGCGTCGGCAGTGTGCGCCGCGTGATCTGCGCAAGCCCGGCGTATCTGGCTGCGCATGGCGCACCTGCCGAACCGGCCGACCTGGCGCGGCATCAATGCATCACGTTCGAGGTGCTGGCGTCGCGGCGCGCGTGGGTGTTCGACGGCGAGAAGGGCGAGCTGACGGTGCCCGTCCACTCGCGCTTCGCGGTGAATACGGCCGAGGCGGCCATCGATGCGGCAGTGCTCGGCGTCGGGCTGATCCGCGTGCTGTCGTATCAGGTTGCTCAGGCGTTGCGCGATCGTACGCTGGACGTGGTGCTCGATACGTTCGAATCGCAGCCGCTGCCGGTCAGCCTGGTGCACAAGGGGCAGGCGCCGATGCCGCTGAAGCTGCGGGCGTTTCTCGATTTCGTGGCGTCGCGGCTGCGCGAACGGATCGTGGGGCTGGGGGCGGGTGGCTGATCGTCCGGTAACGGCGTCGGGTGGCTGGCCACCAACCATTTTGATGCAAGCCTGACGTGACTCGAAGGTGGACCGGAAATCCATGCATCACGGGGTAGCGGTGTAAGCCTGAACTGCAATTCGCGCACTATTGAAGATTATCGAATTGCCAATGTCAATCGAATGCGCGACTTGAGAGAAGGTGTCATGCGCCTAAAAATAGAGTTCCGTAAAACTGGCGGAATTTCGGTGGATGCTTTGGGGCGTTGATCGTGATGGGTAATGCATAAGAATATTCATTTGGCTTGCGGGAAAGCCACAGTTCGTCACTATTTTTAAAGCTTGTTGGTGGGTTGCCTGAATTCATTCGCCCCCGAGTTTCATGCGGCGACGCCTAATTTCCCCCTCAATTTCGTATTCGTCTTATTGTCCAATTCCGTCCGATGGCGGTGAAATGGATGGTATTGGTTGGTCGTCAAAAATAGTTTCGATTGGCTATTTTTCGCTATGGATTTATCGATGTTTTTAGGACTCCAAGACTCATTCTGGGATCGTAAATTTCTGTCGATCTCGACACTCAACAGAAAGTCGTAATTTTTATGATTAACACATACGTGGTCTCCGCGTTTAGATGCCTGGTTCTGGCCGAACGCGTTCTGCACGAAACGGGGTATGCGCATGAGTGGGGAGGTCTTGCTGAAGGTACTGCGCGGACGCTACACGCAGTTCGATCGCATCGTCAAACTCGACACGCCACTCGGCGACGACTGGCTCACGCCGTTGTACGTCAAGATCAACGCGCGGCTCGGGCGCAATTTCGAGGTGACCGTCGATGCCTCATCGGTCGTCGGCGACAAGATCAAGCTTAACGCCCTGATGCTGCAACCCGTCACGCTCTGGATTCACCAGACCGACGGCGGCTATCTGCCGATTCACGGTTACGTACAGCAGGTGCATCGCCTGGGGAACGACGGTGCGCTGTCGTATTTTCAGCTCCGCTTCGCTTCGTGGTTGAGCTTTCTCAAGCTCAGCAGCGATCGGCGCGACTGGCAGGAAGCCGGCGGCTGGCAGATTATCGCCGACGTGTTCGACAAGTATCCGCAGGCGTCCGGCAACTATGGGCTGGAAGTGCGCATGGCGATGCGGTCGTATTCGCACCGTGTGCAGTGGGAAACCGACTGGAACTTCGTGCATAGAAGCCTGGAGGAAGTCGGTGTGTTCGCTCGCTTCGATTTCGCGAAGGACGGCAAGTCGCACAACGTCGTCGTGATGGACGATCTGTATTTCGGGCCGTCCCTGCCGAATCCGGAGATGAGGTTCAGCCACGCCGGAATCGACGAGGATTTCGACGGGCTCACGCAGTTGAGCGAACAGCAACGCGCACAAAGCGCGACGCTGACGATCGGCACGGTCGACTACAAGCGGCCGGATATCGACAAGCAGGTCAGCACGCCGGCGGCGGATCTGGAGGATTTGCCGGGTCAGGGTGAAGACTATCTCTATACCGGCTCCCAGACCTGGGCCGAATCCGACATCGGGCAACGGCAGGCCCGTATCCGCACCGAGGAATGGGCCTCGCGAGCAAAACGCTATTTTGCGATCGGCAGTCCGCGCTACGCGCTGCCGGGCTACTGGTTCAAAGTGTCGGGTCATCCCGTCCTGGATTCATTGCCGGAGGAGGAGCGCGAGCTGTCGATCATCGCGAGCGACTGGCTGATCCAGAACAACCTGCCCGGCATGGACGCGCTCATGCGGTTTCCGCGCAGCCTGCGCAGCGAGATCGAACAGGCCCAGTCGACCGGGGCCGGCGCGACCGTGAGTCACCGCGATGGCGGCGTCGGATTTTTTCACGTCGAGATCGAAGCGCAATGCCGCAAGACACCGTTCCGCAGCCCGTTCGAGCATGAGAAGCCGGAGATGCACTTGCAGACGGCGATTGTCGTAACCGGCGGTGACGAAGAAATCGTCACGGACGATGGCAACCGTGTGCGGGTCAGGACGTCGAACAGCCGGAACGAACGCAATACGAAATCGACGTCGTGGATTCGTGCGGCGATGCCGGACGCCGGCGCGAAACGTGGCGGTTACTTTCCGTTGCGCAAAGATGACCAGGTACTCCTCGGATTCGTCAATGGCGATTGCGACCGGCCGGTCATCATCTCCAGGCTACATGGGGGCGCGACGATGCCGGTATGGCATACGCATGGGCTGCTGTCCGGCTTCCGGTCCCGCGAATACGGTGGCGACGGTTTCAATCAGTTCGTCATGGACGATTCGAGCGGTCAGAACCGGGCTCATCTTTACTCGTCGAGCTACAGCTCTCACCTGCATCTGGGGTACCTGATCGAGCAGTCCGACAACACGCGCGGCTCGTTCGTCGGCAGTGGCTTCGACCTCAAATCGGAGGCACACGGCGCTATCCGGGCGGTTCAGGGCCTGTCGATCTCGACTCACCCGGCAGCGGTGCAGCCGATGAACGTGTCGGCCGCGACCGAGCAGCTCGCGGCTGCGGAAGCGGTATTCGAGATGGCATCTCAAGCGAGCGAAACGAATCGGGCCGAGAGCCTGCAGGGCGGCAGCGATGCGCTGAAAGCCTTTACCGAGATGACTCAGCACAGCGTTGCCGGGGCCGCAAAAGGCGGCCGCACGGCGGGCGGGGGAACGGGGAACGCCAGTGGCTTCGCGAAGCCCGCATTGTTGATATCGAGCCCGGCGGGCGTCGGGTTGTCTTCCCAGCAATCGGTTCACGCGACGGCAAATCAGCAGGTCAATCTGGTGGCGGGCAAAAACGTCAACGTTGCGGCCGGGAAGTCGTTTTTCGCGAGCGTCATGGACAAGCTCAGCCTGTACGCGCAAAACCTCGGGATCAAGATTTTTGCGACCGCGGGTCCCATCGAGATACAAGCCCAGAACGGCGCGTTGTCGATGCTGGCGCAGCAGGATGTCACGGTCGAGAGCGCATCCGGACGGCTGGTCCTGCGCGCGGAAAAGGAAATGATTCTGAACGTCGGTGGCTCGTATATCAGGATCACGCCGGACATGATCGAGAACGGCACATCGGGCCAGATTCTCGAGAAATGTGCGTCGTGGGACAAGCCGGGAGCGTCGACGATGACGCTGCGCGATCCGATTCACGGCACGCCCATCTCGCCTAATGGCGGTTACATGGACGACTTTTCCGGCTGATCGGGAAGACTTTGACGCACGATAACGACTTGCTCTTTTATTGTCATGACGAAGAAGCGCGCTCCGCATCATCCACCGAAGAAGCCTTCGCTTGCCGCAAAACTGCCTGAGCCGCCTCAATCTGCGCAGCCCGCGGACAAGCCTTTCGCATGGAGCTATCCGTTCCCGCCCGCGAGCAAAGATGATCCGACGGACCCCATGACTTACATGAAGGCGCTCGCGACCGCAGAGGATGGCTTTTATCCGCTCGGAGCAAGCGGCTACTGGCACGGTGGCATTCACTTCGGCGAGAAAACCGCCGCGGCCCTGAAACAAGGCGACGGCGTATGCGCCATCGCTACGGGTGAAGTCGTCGCATACCGGCTCGACTCGACATATCCCGAGTTGACGTACAACGAGCCCAAGCAGCACGAACGCTATGCGTTGTATTCGACGGGCTTCGTGCTGGTCCGCCATACTCTGACGCTCCCACCTGTACCGCAGAAGCCGGGCCCGACGCCAGCGCCTTCGAAAGCGGTACCGGCGTCGGCACCCGCAGGCGCTTCAGGGGCCAACGCGACGCCTCGGGCACCGGCCACCACGCTCGCACCGTCCAGCCCGCCGCCGGATGAAACGCTGACGTTCTTCAGCCTGTATATGCATACGCTCGATTGGGCCACCTACCAGGCAGCGCTCAAGCAGGCTAAAGCAGCGGGCGCGAATTCCAGGGCAACGAAGCTCCAGCCCTTTTCGTACTGGCAGACCGAGCGCATATATCGCGCGTTGAAGCCGAACCAGCAGGAGCTTCCGAAACCGAAGTCGACCAGCCATCCGGATGACGCACTGGAATGCGATATGAATTCGTTGCTGCCGGGTCCGATACGGGGTGCTCGGGTGCGTGCGATGCCGGATAACAAGAGCAAGATTTACGGCTTGCTGCCCGACGGCTCGGAAGTCATCCTGAACGAGTCCGACAATGGTGGCCACGCCGGCTGGGCGAAGATCTCCGAGGTTCGGTCCGGCACACCCGTGGGACCGGTCGTTGGTCGGGCGCCGGATGCCAATGTGTCGTGGGGCTACGTGTTCATGTCCGACTTGGCGCTCGTTTCCCAATCCGGTCCACTTGATCAAGTCGTAGTGCTGACAAAACCCCACAGCGTCAAGGCTGGCGAGGTCATCGCGCATATCGGTCAATACCAGCGATACCGGGAAGCGAAGCCTGTAAAACCCTTGCCTACCCGGCCGTTGCTGCACCTTGAAGTATTCGCGGGCCCCGATCTACCGGCGTTTATCAACAAGAGTCAGGCACGTGCGAAGCAATTGCCGGACCTTGATAAGCCGCTTCTGGAGATTCTGGCGGGTGCCAAGCTCGTGACGAAAGTTTTGCCACCGAACCACACGCTAGAGAAAGCCGGGTTGAAACTGGTGCCGGTGAGCGATCCGAAGTCGCGTTGGGTCAAGGTGCAACCGAAGACCGTCACGATGCCAGTTGCGCAACCAGCGTCGGCGGCAGCCGACAAAGGCAAGTCGAAGCATGCGCCCATGAAGAAACCGGGGGCGATCGAAACACCGGCGGGTGATCCGTTTTGGGTTGACGGCAGTCTGGCCAATAAGATGACCATTGGGCCGGTCCAGGGCTGGAAGGACTTCCCGTTGCACATGAGTCAGGCGGACGGACCTGGAACGGACTTCCGAGACGTGTTTCGGGTCGCTGACCTCGACAGGTACGATATTCAAAGCGTTGCGCGGGAAGATAAGGATGCAAGCGGCAAGCAGAAACGTTGGTGGAACATTACCGTCGGCACGAAAGACGGTGGAACCAGCCAAGGGTGGGTGCGCGAGGAAGATCATCCCAAGGTGAGTCTGTGTAGTCCATGGGACTGGCCGGGGTTCGAGCTTGTCGACAACAGTTCAGTGACACCTACCGAAATGTTCAAGCGGCAATTGTTCGTGGCTGGCTTGGCCGTTGGAGCAGATCAGGAACGCTTCAAGACGAGCGCCGATACCTTGGCTGCCAGTGAACTCATCCAGAAGCTGGAGAGGGCTATTGATGCCAATCACGATGGCAGTGTGACGGCGGCTGAGCTTGCAAATGCACAGAATGTGCAGTGGTCGGCCGAGGCGATCTCGCATATGGTCGTCAAGAGCGAGAGCGAATGGGGTGGCAACATGGCTCAGTGGGAGGCCCTCACTCCCTATATGAAGGCCATGTCGTGGAAATGGCAAAACGAGATGGAGCGGATCAAGAAGCTTCAATGGTGGGAGGATATTCAGTGTGCAGATACGAAGATTCTTCCCAAGGAGCCGAAGCCATGGCATCTGCATCCGATTGGGTTAATTGGGAATTTCATGGCTGGCTGTAGTGATAAATGTAAAACTGACGTGCTAGAGTTTCCTACTTCAGAGGGTTCTTATTATGCGTCCGTGGAAGGATTTCATCTTATTCTCGACACTGAGGGATATGGTTCAATTCCTTACGTACCTGGAGGGAGTCAAGATCAATCCAGCGGCGTGACAATTGGCTATGGTTACGATCTTGGACAGCAGCCGGATGCAACAGCTCGTAATGATTTGTCGGGATTTTTTACGGAAGCGGAAATTTCCAGACTATTAACTGCAATTGGAAAACGTGGAGATGCTGCGCGCGCCCTCATTCCATCTCTGAGCGATATAAAAATTTCAGAGCCAAAGGCGCTTGAGATGGCGAAAAATGTTAAGCGTCGCTATGCTCAGTTTACGGTTGATGCATTTCCCGGTGTTGTGAAATTGCATCCGCACTGCCAAGGCGCATTACTCAGTTTGGTCTATAACCGTGGATCAAGGCTTGAAGATAAACCCGGGCAGAAGTCACGAGTCCACATGAGAAATATTAAGGCGGCGATCCAGAGCAATAATTTGCCGGAAGTCGCCGCCCAACTTCGAGCAATGAAGGTTTTATGGGAAGGAGCTGGTGCTGACGGCCTACTCAAGCGACGCGATAGCGAGGCTGTTTTGTTTGAAAAAGGTATGAATTGTGATTGCTGGAGATAAGTAGGGATGAAATATATCGCCACTATTTTGATTGTGCTTGCGTCCGCGTCTGCATTTTCAAAGAATATTTGCAATGGCCAGACTAACGTAGAGATAACGGGATGTGTGCAAGAAAATTACAGATCTGCGGATAATGATCTAAACTCAATTTACGACAATGTCTTGGGAAAAATTCCATCTTCAAGCAAGAAAAGTTTCATTGCAACCCAAAGGGCATGGATCGCATACAAGGATAAATACTGCAATTTAGCCTTTGAAGCTACTGCCCCGGGTGCAGAGGCGCCGATTGATAAATGGTCTTGCTTGACGTCTGTAACAGAAGCTCGAGCAAATGAGATTCGATATTTTTACTCATCAATTGGGATGGATGACTTCAGGCGGTCGCTGGCCGTGATGGCGAACCTATATGAAAACGGTGATGCAAGCAGGGTGCTATCAAAGCTGGTGAAAAATACCCCGGACGGGGATGATCCTGACTGGTTAAAATACGTTAACTTAAATTGCAAAATGACGTCAGAAAAACTCCAGGAGGATCGTGAAACATGCATCGCGAGACTTAATTTCTATAAAAACTGGTGACCACGCCTTTCGTTTATGATGAATTTAATCCGCATCGGCGACGATACCGACCACGGCGGCAAAGTCGAAACCGGCTCCACGACCATGCTTTTCGACGGCCGCTACGTCGCCCGCAAGGGTGATCGCGTGTCGTGCCCCCAACACCCCGACGTATCACCTAACGTCATCGAGGAAGGCGATCCGTCTATGACAGATAACGGCGTTCCGATCGCACGACACGATCATCGCGGCACGTGCGGCTGCCATCTCATTTCAAGCCTCGTTTGATCCTGAGATTGAACACGCGGTGCTGCGTCGACAGCGATCGTCGGTTACGTATCGATTTCAGCGCTCACAATGCTTAACGCTATGTGCCCGGCACGGGTGTCGTGCCGGGTCCTGGCGGCCTGGAGCGTCACTCAATACCCCGACTCGCTCCCCCCCTGATCGGAAACGATCGCCACCCCCGAGCTGGTGCCGAGCCGCGTCGCGCCGGCCTCGATCATCGCCAGCGCGGCCGCGCGGTCGCGTACGCCGCCCGATGCCTTCACGCCGAGCACGGGGCCGACCGTGCGGCGCATCAGCGCGACATCCGCGAGCGTCGCGCCGCCGTGGCCGAACCCGGTCGACGTCTTCACGAACGCGACGCCGAGATCGCGGCACATCTCGCACACGCGCACCTTCTCGTCGTCGGTCAGCAGCCCCGTTTCGAGGATCACCTTGAGCGGCACCGCGCCGCATGCGCGGCGCACGGCGTCGATGTCGGCCTTCACGTCTTCGGCGCGGCCGCTTTTCAGCGCGCCGAGGTTGATCACCATGTCGATCTCGCCGGCGCCTGCCGCAATCGCGGCGGTAGCTTCAAATGCCTTGGCGGCCGACAGCCCCGCGCCGAGCGGAAAGCCGACCACGGCACAGACGAGCACGCCGGTATCGGCCAGCTCGCGCGCGGCGAGCGGCACGTTCGCCGAATTCACGCAGACCGAGTAAAAGCGATGCTCGGCCGCCTGGCGGCAGAGTTCGCGGATCTGCGCGTCGCTCGCGTCGGGCGCGAGCAGCGTGTGATCGATGGTTTGAGCGAGTTGGGCGTTGGAAAGCGGCATGTGTCAGGACTCCACGGATCGTGCGCCGGAAGGGCACACGTAAAGTTGATGTTTTCACATCGGTTTGTTACAAATACGACATTCCAGCCGGGCCCGCGCGCCCGGCACGACAAGCGACGGATGCGACGGGCACGCAGGATACTGGCATGGAAACGAAGAAAGGCGAACGGATCAAGACATTGATGAACGTGCTGCAAGGGCAGAACGCGATTCATCTGAGGGAAGTCGCGGAGCTGTTCGGCGTCTCCGAAATGACGATCCGCCGCGATCTCGCGGACAACCCGCACGGCTTGAGCCTGATCGGCGGCTACGTGACGCGCCACTTCGCCGCGCAGCGCAGCGACATCGGCGAGTACGTGGTCAGCACCGAGAACGATCGTCAGACCGAGGAGAAGCGCCGCATCGGCAAGCTGGCCGCGCAGTTCGTGACGACCGGCGACACGATCTTCGTCGACTGCGGCTCGACCACGCCGTTCGTCGTCGATTTCATTCCGGACGACCTCGAATTCACCGCCGTCTGCAATTCGCTGAACGTGTTCGCGAAGCTGCAGCAGAAGCCGCATTGCAGCGTGATCCTGTGCGGCGGCGCGTACCACCGCAAGAACATGGTGTTCGAGTCGGTCGCCGAGACGGGCATCCTCGACACGGTGCGCGTGTCGAAGGCGTTCATCTCCGCGGCGGGCGTGAGCGACCGCTGTGGCGTCACCTGCTTCAACTTCCACGAGGTCGACGCAAAGAAGAAGGTGATGGCGCGCGCGCAGAACCGCTTCCTGCTCGTCGACCACACGAAGTTCGACGAAGTGCGCGCGGCCTATTTCGCCGAGCTGACCGACTTCAACTACGTGATCTCGGACGAGCAACTGAGCAGCCGCTACGAAACGGCGATCCGCGAACACGGGATCGCGCTCGTGACCTGACGCAGCACGGCCGCGCATCGCTTCACGCATGGCGTGCTTCCGCCGCGCTCAGGTAGCCGGTGACGACTTCGAAGCGGCGCATCGCACCTGGCGCGAGCGCCGCCACATGGCCTTTGCGGCGTTCGGTTTCATAACCCTCCGGCTCGCAGGTCGACGGCAGTGCGAATGCAGCGACCTGCTGGTCCGCGTTGTGCAGGATCCAGCGCGTCGCATGCGGGAATTGCGCGGGGCGGTACGCGGTGTGGAATGCGCCGCCATCCGGATGCTCGAGCAGGAAATGCGCGACGCCGTCTGTGTCCGTTGCCACGTCGTTCATGAAGAACACGATCTCCGGGTCGTACAGCGCGGGCGCATCGAGCGTATGAAGCCGTTCCGGTTCGTGCGCGAGCGTGGCCGTGTAGTCGCGCCATGCAGCGGTCGGCTTCACGTGCGCGGGCACGCTGTCGCGCAGCCGCAATCCGCCACGCGGCAGCGACTGCACGAAACGGCCGCCCGGCACGTACGCATAGTTCAGGTGCGCCATGTACATCAGGTCCATCGACGTGCCGCCGAGATTCGTCACGTCCATCGCGATCGTCATCTGCGCGTCGCGCTCGGCGAGCCGTACCGACGGGCGCGCCACATAGTGGCTGCCGAAACCCTGTACGTATTCGTATTCGCCGGTCACTTCGACGAATGCGCCGCGCGCATCCGCGCCGACGACGAGGCTCGCGCGATCCATCGGCGCGCACGGCATCTCGCCGTGCAGCGCATGCGTGTCGTCCGGCCCCGGGCAGCCGTTGCGCAGCAGCCCGCTGTGGAACATGAAGCAGCCGTAGGTATCGATGATCGATGCCGCGCGCTTCGGCTGACGGAACATGTGCTTCATCGTCAGGTCACGCCCGTCGAACTCGGCGGCCCAGATCATCTGGCCGAGGTACGGCAGCACGACGAGGTGGCCGCGACGGTTCTCGAGCTTCAGCGCCTCGACGCCGGACGGATACGCGAACGCGGTGACGGTGAGCCCGTCGGTGCGGTACAGCGTGCGCGGCGTGTCGCGGAAGTCGTCGCGCCGCAGTTCGATTTCGCCTCGCATGCTCATGCTCCCGACGTGTTGCGCGTGGCGGCGTAGCGCGCGGGCGCTTTGCCGTCGGCGGCGGCGTCGGGCGTCGCGGCCGGCAGATGGCGCAGGCAGTAGAAGCCGTAGTAGACGATCACGACGAAGCATACGAGCGGCACGACGAACGCGAGCTGCATGTTGCCGCCGGTGTGATCGGAGATCAGCCCCTGGATCAGCGGCACGACCGCGCCGCCGACAATGCTCATCACGAGGATCGAGCCGCCGTATTCGGTGTCCTTGCCGAGCCCGTCGATCGTGAGGCCGTAGATCGTCGGCCAGCACGGGCCGAGGAACACGCTTACGCCCACGGCGGCATAGACCGCCGTGATGTTGTGCACGCTGATCGTGTACGCAAGCAGCGCGATGCACAGGATCCCGTAGACGATCAGCACCTTGGCCGGACCGACGCGCTTCATCACGAGCGTGGCGATCAGCTTGCCGACGAAGAAGGCGAAGAACGTGGCAAGCAGGTAGTGCGACGCCCCGCGCTCGGTGAGGCCGGCGATCTGCATCGCGAGCCGGATCGTGAAGCTCCACACGCCGACCTGCGCGCCGACATACAGGAACTGCGCGACGACCCCCGCGACGAAGCGCCGGTTGCCGAGCAGCCGTGCGAGCGTGCCGCGCGCGTCGATCCGGTGCGTGGCCACGCTGGAGCCGTTGCCCTTGCAGGCCGGGTAGGGCGTGAGCGCGAACACGATGAACACGGCCACGAGCACGACGATCAGCCACTTGTACGGCTCGAGCGTGGCCTGGATCATCGCGAGCTGATGCACGTGCGCTTCGGCGGCCGACATCGCGGCGAGCTGCGCATGCGACGCATCGCCTTCCTTGAAGATCAGGAAGCTGCCCATGTAGACGCCGGCCATCGCACCGAACGGATAGAACGTCTGCGAGATGTTCAGCCGCCGCGTGCTGGTTTCGCGCGGGCCCATCAACGTCGAATACGAGTTCGACGCGGTTTCGAGGAACGACAGGCCGGCCGCGATCACGAACAGCGCGACGAGGAACATTCCGTACTTCGCCATCGACGCGGCCGGGAAGAACAGCAGGCAGCCGGTCGTGTAGAGCAACAGGCCGACGAGGATCGTCGTCTTGTAGCTGAACTTCTTCACGACGGTCGCGGCTGGAATCGCGAGGAAGAAGTAGCCGAGATAGAACGCGGACTGCACGAACGCCGATTCGAAATCGGACAGGAAGAACGACTTCTTGAATTGTGCGATCAGCACGTCGTTCAGGTTCGCGGCGGTGCCCCACAGCGCGAACAGGCAGCACAGCAGCGTGAACGCGAAAAGCGGCGTGCGGTTCAGGTAATAGCCGTCGGGTGTGTGTTCGATTCTGGCTCGGCCCATGGGTGTCTCCTTCCCAATTGTCTCGTCGATGAAGGCGCCGGTCAGAAGCCGGCGTCGCGGAGGAAGCGTTCGAATGTCGCGGTGTCGGCGTACGACTTCTGCGTGCCGAGGCCCGTGACCGAATGCGCGGCATACGCGGACGCGTAACGCATCGCGTCGAGCGCATCGCGTGACGCGGCATAGCAGCGCGCGAAGCAGCCGATATATGCATCGCCGGCGCCCGTCGTGTCGCGTGCGTCGACCGGTACGCCCGGCACGTGCCGCACGCCGTCGCGCGACACCAGCAGCGAACCGTTGCTGCCGAGCGTGACGAGCACGTGCTTGAGCCCGCGCGCGACCAGCGCTTCGGCGGCGCGCGCTGCGGTGTCGCGCGAATCGACCGGCATGCCCGACACGATCGCGAGCTCGGTTTCGTTCGGCACGAAGAATTCGACGGTGCGGATCCGCTCGAAATCGAGATCGGCCACCGCGGGCGCTGGGTTCAGCAGCACGGGAATGCCGTGCCGCGCGCCGAACTCGATCGCGTGATAGACGGTGTCGAGTTCGATCTCGAGCTGCAGCACGATCAGCGCGCATTCGGCGAGCTGAGGCGCGGCCGCGTCGATGTCGGCCGGCGTCAGGTGGCGGTTCGCGCCCTTGACGATCAGGATGCTGTTGCTCGAATCGGGTTCGACGAAGATCGGTGCGACGCCGCTCGGCACGCCGGCGACCTTGCGCACGTGCGTGGTGTCGATGCCTTCGCGCTCGAAGTTGCGGATCGTGTTGTCGGCGAATACGTCGTCGCCGACCTTCGTGACCATCACGACGCGCGCGCCGAGGCGGGCGGCCGCGACAGCCTGGTTCGCGCCCTTGCCGCCGCAGCCGAGCTCGAAGTTCGGTGCTTCGAGTGTCTCGCCCCGGGCGGGCATGCGTGCGACGTAGGTCACGAGGTCGACCATGTTGCTGCCGATGACGGCGATTGTCTCCATCTGCGTCTCTTCCTTGGTATGGGTGCGCCGCGCGCGTGGTCGGCGGCGGCGTGCAAGATACGATAATAAAATCACATTAAATGTGAGAATGCAATCATTTGATGTTCGGAGGGTTACTTTCCAGGTCGGCGCGCGTGCGGCGGCTTCTCGGGGAAATCGAGGCTTCTGCCAGTTTTATTGTCTGATGTCGCACAAGGGTGGCGAGGCGAGAACCCGGTGCTACGGGGGGCTGCTGGAGGAAGTCGTGCCGACTGGGCGCATGGGTTGCCGGGTGTGACGGGCCGGCTCGACAGAGCCGGCGGTGTCGAGGCGGGCGCGTTCGTGCGGGCGCGTCCGGCGCTTACGCGTACGTGGCGATCAGCTTGTCGAGATTGCGCTGCGCGCGCGGCGTGAGCGGCGCGAATTCCGCCGATTGAAACAGCGGGACCTGTGCGCGCAGATGTTCGAGCGCCTGCCTGCGGCCGGTGCGAAATGCTGCCGACGGCGCATCGGGATCCTGCGCCCACTCACGTGCGATTGCACGGTCGTATTCGCGCAGCCGATCGGGCGCGGCCGCGAGGATCGCGAGATCGGCGTCGAGAAAAATCCGCCCGGCGCGCTGCAGGTTCGGATCGGATGCGAACGTATCGGGCAGACGATGCGACTTCGTCGCGAGCACGAGATCGTGCGCAACGGATACGTGCGAAGCGTGCGCATGCAACCAGGATTCGCTGCAGTGGGTGTTCGTGACCTCCACGAGCCATTGCGCGCTGCGAGCTTCGTTATCCGAGTAATCCGGCAGCGTCGTCGCATACACGA
The DNA here is from genome assembly GCF_017104665.1 of Burkholderia sp. Se-20378. Lineage (NCBI taxonomy): Bacteria > Pseudomonadati > Pseudomonadota > Betaproteobacteria > Burkholderiales > Burkholderiaceae > Burkholderia > Burkholderia sp. Se-20378. The sequence continues at coordinate 17,487 of NZ_JAAGPG010000031.1, forward strand.
AGTCGTGCGCCCATACCGCGAGTTCGATCGCTGGCCACAGCGGTTCCGCGCGATACGGCGCGAGATGCGCGAACAGCTCGGCCAGGTGTGCGAGCGTGTGGTAGTGGCGTTGCGGTTCGCGATATGCGTGCTCGACGAGCGGCCAGACGGCGGCCGTGCCGAAGCAGGCGTCGCAGGAGGCGCGCAGTGTGCGGGCGAGGTCGGGGGCGAGGTCGGTCATGGGTGGCGAGCGGCTCGGGCTGGCGATGCGCGCAGCATAGCAAACGCGGCAGCGCGGGCTGCATGAACGCAGGAGATTCGTCGCATGCGGCGCGCTGACCTGCGCTGCGGCACGACATAAGTCCGTGTCCGTCGTCTCGAGACACGGAGCGTCGGGCAGTGCGAGCGCCCGACGCGACATGTCGTGTGGTGTCGTGAAAGCGGGCGGGCCCAGGGGCGCGGCGCCTGAAGTCGGCGGCGATGCCCCGCGTCTCGCGCTGGCGATTGACACGTCGAAGTCGTTGGCGCAACGTCATGAACTGCACGAAGCCTTGCGCCGTGAAAGGCGATAGTCGTAGTGATACCGTCATCTGCGCGTTCCGTATCCGGGACGCGAGCGATGTGTGATCTCGATGGACGACAGGCAACCGATGCCGTCTGTCGAGACAATCTTCCATGATGGCGCATCGCAATGTGACTGGCGGGCTGCGAAACACGGCGCACGGGCCGCCACCGAATCGAACACGGTTGAACAGGTGAACCGATATGAATACTGGAACACATTCCCACCGGGCAGAACACTGCGCCCGCATCCGGACCGCGCTTCTCGATTTGCACCGGACCCTGGTCGAACTTGAGCGTCGCGAGTATGAGAAGACCCATGGGCACCAATCGGCCGGGGATTTTCTGCAGGTGATGGCCTTCGACGATTCGATGAAGTGGCTGGAGCCGCTCAGCCGACTGATCGTCATGCTGGACGAAGCGCTGGATCAAGAGGGTGAACTGGAGCTGACGCCGACGGTAGTCGTGGCAAGAACACGGGAATTGCTCAAACTGGACCGTGCGTCTACGGACGCATTTGCGACGCGTTATCTGTATCACTTCGACAACTCGGCGGATCTCGCGGTCGACCACACTGCGTTGTTGAAGCTCATCGGCAACGTTGCGTAGGCCATGCTCGAAACGCGTGGTCGACGTGCCTGGCGCGACCTCTACGCGTCACGCCGACAGCACGTGTAGCCGCTGCGATTTCGCATGAACAGGAAGCCACCGAGGGCAATCCCGATCGGCACAAGCCGTTGATCCGGACTACACGCACATGTCTGGTCCATTGCACGCGGATGGCTTTTGCATCGATCGTCAGGATCGAAGACGGGCCCGCCGCGTCCTGACCTCACGGGAGAGACGATATGGTTCTACGACAGATCATCGGCAGTTGGCGTGATGTGTCCTTCGAAGTTGCCGCATGGGATGGCGTCGGTGCAGAGGTCGATCTTTCCTGTGGTTGCATGTTCGCCCGCGAGGCGGCAGATGGGGGGCCGACGGGCGGACTACGCCATCTCGACCTCGTGCTGTCGGGGGCGCTCACAGGGTTGCGGCGCGAAGGTCACTTTCTGGCAGCGCCAATGGAAACACTGTTGATCAGCCGCCCGCCTGCGGGCATCGAAGCGGGCCGCGTGCTGTTGATCGGGCTCGGTGATCCCGCAAGCTGGACCATCGATGTCACCGCAGCTGCTGCCGCCACGGCCGCGCGAGCGGCGATGCAGCAGGGTTTGCAAAGTGCAGCCTTCGCGCCGAGCATACTCGACGGCGGGTTGACGAGCGCGGCTACCGACGGTATGCCGCACGCCATGGTGACGGCCGTGCTGGCCACGATAGACACACAATACCGGATCGCGGAACTGGGGCTCGCTGCGCGACCGTCACTGCGCCATTGGGTCTTCGATGTCGGCGCGTCCCGCTTTGACGGAGCTGTCGAACAATTCGGAAACGCACTGACGAGTGCACAGTCCCAGCGCTCGAAGTAGCGGAAGACCGATTCGGTTTGCGTGAAATGACGCGTCCTCAGCTGTATCAGGCTGGACTAGACCAAGCAGACAGCATCGGATCGTCTGACTCAGTTCGGCCAGGAGTAGTCGTTCGACACGATTGCCTAGATCGTCGACAATCCCGGGGAGCCAAGCGAACAAACCTGATCGAAGCACCTGAAAACACTACGTTCAATGGACACGAGCCACTTATGCTGATTTGGGCACCAACACGGAAATCCCTTGATGGCCGAGGCGAAAGCGAAGGTACGACCGTGAAGGTGGAGGTCGAACAACTCGAAGACGGAGTCTTTCTATTGATGCGGTACGAATCCCTGGACGCCCCATTTCCGACTTCGGATCACTTATTTATGTCCCTCGAAGAGGTATACGACGAATGTGATCGCGTCTATGGTATTGGTCGCGAGGATTGGCTTCAACGGTAACTACATCCGGACCGTCGCGCGCAGTCGTGGGACGCAGTACGGTCATGAGCAGTAGTTGGAAATTTGTCACAAATGCCGTTCTTCAGTGCATGTGTTTCAAATCACATTTGGTCTTTTGAAGGCCGACATGGATGCACTAGCCAAGGCACTGGTACTAGCCGTTTGCTACATCGATCAGCGGAGCAACTTGCACACCGAGGATGACGACGTGAACGCACTTGAGGAGATTGCATCTGCACTTGCAGTTGCATCGACAGTAGAGCGCAATGCCTTTTCCAGGATCGCAACGTCGCTTGGCTTCCCTGACCTGGTAGAGCAGTTTGGCTTGGACTCACTGCAATGACCGCCTTGCAAAAGCGTCACATCTCATGTGAGCAGATGTTGGGGCTGTGTGGATCAGTCCAGCGTTAGACGACGTGTCTCGGTGACCAGCGTCCGCTTTTGAGAATTCCCAAGGACCGCTCCGGGTCGATCACGGCCTTTGATGAGGTGACGTCCAAGCAATCTCAGACCCGATCTGACGCCGTCTGACAGATCAGGTCTAGACTTGCACACCTCAGTCGGCTCGTCGGGTCGTCCACCTCCACGTCCGCCGGCGGCGTGCAGCCGGCATCCATTCCTCGAACCACCGATGATCGCTGCCGTCGATCCGAATGGATTCGCCCAGTCGCACGCGGCAGCGCAGCAGCTTTTGACCTCGGACGCCAACTGCAAAGCGAAACTCGATCGGCGTTACCGCTGTCATTCCGCCTCGTGGCCGGTGGCGGATCGCGCGCTGGTGACGGCCATGTATGCCATGGTCGTGGACGCGAAGCCTGCCCCGGAAGATTGCTGACGAAACTGTCGTCGCAGCGCGGGCCGCGAACCGCGCGATACCGCGGACCGTAATGACCTGTCCGTCGGGCGCGTCTACACGTTCACGACGCCACGCCCGAGTTCGATCACGTGCCCACCGACGCCGATCGCGCCGGTTGAATCGACCGACAACCGCAGCCGGCAAGGCCGGCCGACGGCGTCACCCTGCTCGACCTGAAACGCGGCAGGCAGGTCGCGGTTCATCGCAAGCAGCCACCCGCCCAGATTCGCGCAGGCAGACCCCGTGCCCGGGTCTTCCGAAACGCTGCCTTGCTTCACGAAGAAGTAGCGTGACACCACCGTCCCCGGGCGCTCGGCATCGAATGCGAACACGTACGCGGTCTTGCGGCCGAGGCTGCTGGTCGGCCAGATATCGAGGCAGGCGCTGTCGGGCTTTGCGCGGCGCACGGCGGCCGGGTCCTTGAGTGCGACCAGCAACTGGTCGGCGCCGGTGTCGACCCAGATCGGCGGTGCGAGCAGATCGTCTTCCGAGAGCCCCAGCAGCGCCGCCATTTGCGCGTCGGGCAACTCGCACGGAGCCGTTTTCGGCATGCCCGCGTGCGGCGCGGTGAACGTCCACACGTGGTCACGCGCGATCACGTCGACCACACCGGCCTTGAACTCGAGCGCGAGATCGTCGCCCGCACCCAGCAGGTCGCGCACGACATGCGCGGTGCCGAGCGTCGGATGGCCCGCAAAGGCCATCTCATAGCCCGGCGTGAAGATGCGAACCCGCGCATGTGCGCGCTCCGACGGCAGCACGAAGGTCGTTTCGGACAGGTTGAACTGCACCGCGAGTGCCCGCATGGTTGCGTCGTCCATGCCGCGCGCATCGTCGAATACGCAAAGCGGGTTGCCGCCGAAAGTCGATTCGGCGAAGACGTTCAGCAGGCGGAAAGCATAGGCGGTCATTTGACGCTCGCGTGAGTGGGGGAATTGCCGTACCAGGGCGGGGTGCGCGCGGCTCGATGCACCGGCAGCCGCGCAGCGTCGCATGGGTCAGCTCGACTTGTCGAGCGGCGCCAGCATCGCCTGCATGTCAGGGTGCTTCAGGATCTTCCGGTACTCCGCCGGACTCATTGCATCGATCAACACGCGTCCGCTCACGTCCGCCTTGATGTACTCGACCGCGAGCAGTGCGATGACCGAATTGGTCGTCAAGGTGGCGTGATCGGGTGAATGATCGCCGAATTCCGCCACCACTGCCTCGGTGTCGTCCGCCACCGCGACGGCGAGCCGGCGACCGGACAGCCTGAGCCGCGCGCTGGCGCCGCATTTGGCCATGTCGTAGTGGCGCGGCCCGTTGAGCGTGCGAGTGCCGTAAATCGCCACGTGCGTGTCGACGCCCCGTGCCGCGGCGGCCTCGAGCAGCGGCCCGAGGTCGTCGATTTCTTCGTCCCAGACGCCCGCGAAGATCTGCGTTTTCGCATTGACGATGACGCGCGCGAAGGCGCTGGCGATCGCTTCCCGCCCGCTCAACGACCAGACGAGCCCCGGCTCCTGCTGGACCGGCAGCCGATCGAGCGCGCCCGCGGCCAGTTCGAGATCCGCATTGAAGCGCGTGCGCAAGTCCTCGAGCAACGACCGGTGGGGCACGGCCGCATAGCGGACGGGTTCCGACCGGTTGACGAGCACCGCCCCGCGCGTTTCCAGGCGACCCAGGGTTTCGTAGATCTTCGATGGCGGCATGCCGGCGCGCCGGCCGACTTCCGCACCCGTCAGCGCGGCCTGCCCGACGAGGGCCGCGTAGGCCTGCGCCTCGTACTGGGTGAATCCAAGCCGGATCAACGACGTGATCAGCTCCGTGTTTTCGCTCATGTGTATCGGCTCCTGCGCCCACGACGACCTGCATGGGCTCCTTGATTAACTACTGGAGTAGTATACAATCGCCCGAACTTACTACCCAAGTAGTAGGCGATGGTTCTCAACCTGACTGGAGGGATCTTCAAGATGCGTAAACGGATCAGTACCGGCTCCCCGTGGGAGCCCAAGGTCGGCTACTCGCGCGCGGTGGTCGTCGACAACACCATCTACATTTCGGGGACGGCCGGCAAAGGTGCGGACGTGTACGCGCAGACACGCGATGCGCTGGCGACGATCGACCGTGTGCTGGCGGACAGCGGGTTCGCGTTGTCGGACGTTGTCCAGAGTCGCCTGGTGGTGGCGGACTTCGACAACTGGGAAGCGGCGGCGCGCGCGCACGGGGAAATCTACGGCGATATCCGGCCGGCGTTTTCGCTGGTGCACGCGCTCCCGTTCGTCGATCCGGACATCCTGGTCGAAGTCGAGGCGATCGCGGTCAGGGCCGCGGCATGACCATCGCCGGCAACCGCGTGCCGCTGTCCCGCGCCGCGACGGCGGTGCTCGCGCTGGCGGCCGGCGTGGCGATCGCGAACGGCTACGCGTTGCAGCCGTCGCTGTCGGCCATCGCGAGCGAGTTCGGCGTGGCGGCGTCGCGCATGGCGGCCCTCGCGTCCGTGACGATGCTCGGCTATCTGGTCGGCCTTGCATGGCTGGTGCCGCTGGTTGACCGGTTCAGTCCGCGCGTGCTCGTCTCGACGCAGATGGGCGTGCTCGCGTTGCTGCTGGCGTGCGCGTCGTGGTCGCCCGGGCCGCTCGCGCTCGACGCCGGCTTCTTTCTGGTGGGCGCGGCAACGACGGTGGCGGCGCAATGCAGTGCGGTTGCCGGCAAACATGCGGATCCGCAACGACGCGGCGTGGCGATGGGGGCCGTGTCGGCGGGCATTTCCGCCGGGATCCTGTTGAGCCGTTTCGTGGGCGGTGTGCTGTCGCAATGGTGCGGATGGCGCGGCGCATTGCTCGCGCTGGCCGGGTGCGTTGCGCTGGCCGCGATCGGCGCTGCGGTGCTGTTGCCCGGCGGCCGGCCGGAAAGGCTGCCCGGCCGTGCGAGCGCGATCGGCGCCATTCCGCGGTTGCTGCGCGACTGCGCTGAGTTGCGGCGCCGTACCTGCGCCGGCATGCTCTGGTTCTTCGCGTTCAACCTGGTCTGGGTGGGGCTCGCGCTTCGCCTGGCCGAGCCGCCGTATCGCCTCGGTGCCGCGGCGATCGGTGCGTACAGCCTCGCGGGTGTGCTGGGCCTCGGCGTGACGCGTGTGGCGGGAAAACTCGCCGACCGATTCGGCGATCGCGCGGTCATCGGGGGCGGGCTCTTCGTGGCGGCCGTGTCGGCCCTGCTGCTTGCGGTTTCGCTCGGTCGTCCCGGATGGCTGGGCGTGGGGCTGGCCATGTTCGATGCCGGTTGCTTTGCCGCGCAGGTCGCGAACCAGACGCGTGTCGTCGCGATTGAGCCGGCTCGGGCCGGGGCATTGAGCGCAGCGTACCTGACGCTTTACTACGCGGCGGGTGCCGGCGGTGCGGTGGCGGCGGGGTTGCTCAACGCGCGAGTCGGGTGGGGCGGGATGATGCTCGTGACGGCTGCGGCAATTGCGGCGGCCGGGTGGATTGGTACTGCATCGACCCGCATCGATGCGCGGAGCGAGCCGACCTCCGCCGCTTGAGTACGGACACGACCTGCGTGCGCGCGTGCCCGATCCGACATTCATTTTTCGTGCATGATCGGGATGCTCCGTTGAGCGACGGCGATCCCGTTCCGGCATTCAACCGTCCGCAATGCTGGCGGATATTTTTACGCTGGAACGGATATTCACGCGCTTGCGCGTGTCATTTGCGATCGCATGCGAACGCGGGCTCATCGGATTGGCCACAACGACGCCGTGCCCATGCAACACGTGTCGGGTTCAGTGTCGCGCAGCGCGTGCCGGTTGCCGCACGCAGGAGGAAGACATGGAACCAGACAGAAGCATCCCGAATATCGGCGGCGGGTTGGCCGGCGCGCATGCGGAAGCCGGCTCGCCGCAGGCGCTCCTGGACGCGATCGTCCGTGGCGTGGAAGGCCGCGGCATCCCTGCCGGTACTGATTGGCCGACGGCAAAGCAAAGCCTCGCGGACAACGACGGGCAGTGGAAATTCTCGGCGGTGCTGGTCGCAATCGTCGCGCGGCGCGAGCCGACGATCCTGCTGACCAAGCGTGCGTCGGATCTCAGTGAATACTCGTCGCATGTGAGTTTTCCGGGCGGACGCCCGGCCGAGTCCGACCGCGATATCGGCGCGACCGCGTTGCGCGAGGCGTTCGAGGAAATCCGCCTCGCGCCCGATGCGGTTCGCGTGGCCGGCAGCTTGCCGATTCATCAAACCAGAAAGCGCCATCACGCGATCTTTCCCGTGATCGGCATCGTGCCGGAAACGGCGAAATGGGAGGCGGCGCCCGCGGAAGTCGCGGAGATCTTCGAGTTTCCGTTCGCCGCGCTGCTGAATCCGGATCTGCCGCGCCAATACACGGACGGCGAGCGCACGGGCGCGTGGTACTGGGCGGAGCAGACGCAGGACATCTGGGGCGTGACGGCGCTCATCCTGAAGTCGCTCGCGGGGCTGGTACGCGATGCCGTGCGCTGACGGCGTGCATGACGATCGGGTTCCTGCGCACGTCAATGCGACGACACGAACGCCGCATCCTCGAAGGCCGCCGGAATGGCGAAGCTTTCTCGCATGCGCTGCGTTTCCTTCGCCGGCGTCAGGCCGAACAGGCGCTTGAATTCGCGGCTGAACTGCGACGGGCTCGCATAACCGACCGCGTAGCCGGCCGCCTCCGCCGTCAGGTCCTCGCGCACCATCAGCAAGCGCGCCTGGTGCAGCCGCGTCGACTTCAGGTACTGCATTGGCGACACCTGCGTGATCGCCTTGAAGTGGCTGTGAAAGCTCGGCACGCTCATGCCGGCTTCGTCGGCCAGTTGCGGCACGTCGAGCGGCTGCGCGTAATCGGCGTGGATCACGCGCAGTGACCGGCCGATCCGGCCGAACTGTCCGCGCATCGCCAGCGCACTGCGCATCGCGCTGCCCTGCGCACCGGTGAGCACGCGGAAATACAGCTCGCGTAGCAGCGCCGGGCCGAGCACCGCGGCGTCGAGCGGTCGGTGCATCGCCTCGACGAAACGCAGCACCGACGCGTGCATCGTTTCATCCATCGGCGTCGACATCATGCTCCTGGGCACCTGCACGGGTTCCGCCGTGCCGGCGCGGTCGATCTGCGCCGCGAGTTCGGCGGTCATCGTGAAATCGAGGTGCAGATACAGCGCGAGCAGCGGGCGCTCGGACGTGGCGTCGGTTTCCATGCTGAACGGCACGGGCACGGATACCGCCAGGTAGTGATGTTCGTCGTACAGATAGCACTCGCCACCGAAGTAGCCGCGCTTGCAGCCCTGGCACACGATCACGATGCCCGGGTCGTACAGCACCGGCGTGCGCGACAGCGCGCGGTTCGAGCGCAGGATGCGCACGCTCGGCAGTGCCGTCAGGTTGTAGCCTTCATCGGGTGCCAGCGCGCGCAGCAGCGTCACCAGGCGCTTCCGGTCGCGCGGCGGCAGCGACGGGGATCGGGCGGAGGTGGAATCGGTGCTCATAGTTTTGTGCAAGAAAATCAGCGGAATCGGGCTTATTCGACGTGGTTCGTCAGACTAGTATGCACGCTCCAATCGACATTCGGGAGAAGCTCAAATGGCATCCGGCAACCTCATGCTCATCACCGGCGTCAGCAGCGGCTTTGGCCGTGCGCTCGCGCAGGAGGCGCTCGCGGCGGGTCACACGGTGGTCGGCACCGTGCGAAGCGCGCAGGCGGCGCGGGATTTCGAAGGGCTGTCCGCGCAGGCGTTCGCGCGGGTGCTCGACGTGACCGACTTCGATCGCATCGACGGCGTCGTGGCGGACATCGAGGCAAACGTCGGGCCCGTCGACGTGCTGGTGAACAACGCGGGCTACGGGCACGAAGGGATCATGGAAGAAGCGCCGCTCGCCGAGATGCGCCGGCAGTTCGACGTGAACGTATTCGGCGCGGTCGCGATGATGAAGGCAGTCGTGCCGTTCATGCGTGAACGGCGGCACGGACACATCCTCAACATCACGTCGATGGGCGGTCACATCACGATGCCGGGCATCACTTACTACTGCGGCAGCAAGTTCGCGCTGGAAGGCATTTCCGAATCGCTTGGCAAGGAGCTTGAGCCGTTCGGCATCGCGGTGACGGCCGTGGCGCCGGGGTCGTTCCGCACCGACTGGGCCGGCCGCTCGATGCTGCGCACGCCACGCTCGATCGCGGACTACGACGCGATTTTCGATCCGATCCGCCACGCGCGCGAAGAGAAAAGCGGCAAGCAGCTGGGCGATCCCGCGAAGGCTGCGCGGGCGATGCTCGCGGCGATCGCGGCGGACCATCCGCCCGCGCATCTGCTGCTCGGCAGCGATGCGCTGCGGCTGGTGCGCGGCAAGCTGGCGGCGCTGGACGAGGAAATTCGCGCGTGGGAGGCCGTGACGGTGTCGACGGATGGTTGACGTGCGGCGCCGCACGATCGTTCGCCCGTAGCGGGTTCGTCTACGTTATCGAAGTTGTCGACGATCATTCGCAAGTTGGCATCATCGTTTAACAAACCTGTCCGATAATGGCTGCCGGCCACAGCGCCGAGTTCAACCACCTTACAGGAGTCCATCGCGATGCCAACCGTCACAACGAAGGATCACGTCGAGATTTTCTACAAGGACTGGGGCCCGAAGGACGCGCAGCCCATCATGTTCCACCATGGCTGGCCGTTGTCCGGTGACGACTGGGACGCGCAGATGCTCTTCTTCGTCCAGAAGGGCTATCGCGTGGTGGCGCACGATCGTCGTGGCCACGGCCGGTCGGCGCAGGTGTCGGACGGCCATGACATGGATCACTACGCGGCAGATGCATTCGCGGTCGTCGAAGCGCTCGACCTGCGCAATGCGGTGCACATCGGTCACTCGACCGGTGGCGGCGAAGTGGCACGCTACGTCGCGAAGCACGGCGAGCCGGCCGGCCGCGTCGCGAAGGCGGTGCTGGTCAGCGCGGTGCCGCCGCTGATGCTGAAAACCGAATCGAACCCCGAAGGCTTGCCGCTCGAGGTGTTCGACGGTTTCCGGAAAGCGCTCGCCGACAATCGCGCACAGTTCTTCCTCGATGTGCCGAGCGGCCCGTTCTACGGGTTCAACCGCGAAGGTGCAACCGTCCATCAGGGCGTCATCCGCAACTGGTGGCGGCAGGGGATGGAAGGTAGCGCCAAGGCGCATTACGAAGGCATCAAGGCGTTTTCGGAAACGGACCAGACCGAAGACCTGAAGTCGATCTCCGTCCCGACGCTCGTGCTGCACGGCGAAGACGACCAGATCGTGCCGATCGCGGATGCCGCGCTGAAGTCGATCAAGCTGCTGAAGAACGGCACGCTGAAGACCTACCCGGGCTACTCGCACGGGATGCTGACGGTCAACGCGGACGTCCTCAACGCCGACCTGCTGGCTTTCGTGCAGGCGTAATGGTGTAGTTGGGTGTCGGCGCAGGCCCGCTTCGGCCGGCTGCGCTGTCGTGACGGACCGGCAGCGCGAGGTTGCGCCAATTGCACCGTCGGCAACGCGGCCGGTTCGCCGGCCGCAGTAGTCAGCCCGGACCGTTGAAGCGGATGCCCGGGAACGTCAGGCGCGGCATCCGGCTTTCCAGGAACGCCAGCAGCTCGCGCACCTGCGCGGCCTTGGCGGAGTCTTCCGGCCAGACGAGGTAGTACGCGTCGCCGGTATTGACGGCCGTCTTGAACGGCAGCACCAGCTGCTTCTCGTCGATGGCCGTCGCACACAGCGCGAGATCGCCAATCGAAATGCCGTGGCCGGCAATCGCCGCCGCGATCCCCTGTTCGAGCATGTCGAACACCTGCCCGCGCGTGATGTCCACCTCGAGATCATGGCCGCTGCCCTTGAGCCAGCGGCGCCAGTCGCGCCGATCGGGCGACGGGTGGATCAGCTCGCACGCCGCGGGATTCGCGCGTGCGACCGTCGCGGTCGCCCGTGAGCACACCGGGATCAGCCATTCGTCGAACAGCTTCACGCACTGCGTGGCCTCGCCGAACTTGCCTGCGCCGAGCAGGATCGCGCAATCGTAGGATTCGCTGAAAAAATCGACGGTATCGACGTCCATCCACACGCTCGCGATCTGCACCTCGAACGCGGGCCGCGTGTCGCGAAACGCCGCCAGTGCGTCGAGCAGCCAGCGCATCGTGAGCGTGGACGGCGCCTTGAGCCGCAGCACGTCGCGTTGCGACTGAAACAGCACGCAGGCCTCCTCGATCTGCCGGAAGCCGCGCCGCAGGCCCGACGCGAAGATGTGCGCCTCCGCCGTCACGGTCATTTTCGGGCCGCGCCGGACGAACAGCTTCCGGCCGAAGTAGGCCTCGAGCGTCCTGACGTGCTTGCTCACCGCGCTTTGCGTGAGGCTCAGTTCCTCGGCGGCCAGCGTAAACGAGCCGGTGCGCGCAGCGCTTTCGAACGCGCGCAACGCGTAGACAGGGGGGAGCGGTTTGGCCTTCACGGGTCTTGAATATGAATAAAACTCATGCTATCCGACAGGATTTTCCGTTTTTCAGCAGCAGGCCGGGCACGCAATACTTCATAAAACCGTGCAATCCGGTGCGCTGAATCCCGATGATGCCACCGTGACGCGCACGCGCGTCAATTCATCCAACAACTTTTTGTCATGGCACTCCATTACCCGCTGCTGTTTGCCTATCTCGCCGCGATCGTGCTGCTCATCGCGACGCCCGGCCCGGTCGTCATGCTCGTGGTCGGCACCGTCGCGCGGCGCGGCTTCCGCCAGGGAATGCTGACCGCGGTGGGCGCGAATGCCGCGAGCCTCGTGATGATCGCGGGCGCGATGCTGATGGTGTTCGGCGTGGTGCTCGTCAGCGAGCGGTTGCTCACGGGGTTGCACGTGGCGGGTTGCGTGTTCATCGCGGTGCTGGCCGTCCGGACACTGCTCGGCGAATGGCGCGCAGGCCGGACGCGCGATGGCAACGGTGCCGAGCAAGGCGAACCGGCATCGCAGGCGCGGCGCTTGCCGGGCGTCGTGCGCGGCTTTCTCGTCGGCATTGCGAATCCGAAAGACCTGCTGTTCTTCGTCGCGTTCTTTCCGCAGTTCGTCGGCATCACGCCGGATTCGCGCGTGAGCCTGGCCATCCTGGCCGCGCTGTGGATCGCGGTCGATTTCACGATCCTGACCAGCTACATGGCCGCGATCAACCATCCGCTGATTCATCGCAAGCAGCGGTGGATCACGGCGTCGTCGGCGGGCGCGCTGCTCGTGATTGCGCTCGCCGGGCTCGGCGGGGCGATCGCGGGTGTCGCATAAGCCTGCCGGCGATCTGCGTTACGCTTCGTTTGCCCCAACGCCTTTATCGAGTTCAATCATGTCCAGCACCCCCCCGACTTTCTCCGAACACCTCTTTTCCTATGGCACGCTGCAGCTCGAACCGGTGCAGCTCGCGACCTTCGGCCGCAAGCTCGACGGTCGTGAGGATGCGATGCCCGGTTACGCGATGACGATGCTGAAGATCGACGATCCGGAAGTGGTCGCGACGAGCGGGAAGACGCATCATCCGGTGGTGGCCTATACCGGCCAGTCCGGTGATCGTGTGACGGGCACCGTGTTTGCGATCACACCGGAAGAACTGCAGCACGCGGACGACTACGAAGTCGACGCGTATCGCCGCGATCGCGTGGTGCTCGAGTCGGGCGTCGCTGCATGGGTGTACGTGGACGCGACTTCGCCGCGACCGGCGTAAATCCGGAGCGCGAACAGGCGGGCCGCCGCCGCGCCTTGGCCCGCTAGTCGTTGCGCAGGAACACGACGTAGCCGCGGAACCACGGGTTCGTCGCGAGGTACGGCGGCGCGTCCCATTCGCTGCCCTGGATGATGCCGATGCGAAACGGCAACTGCAGCCGCGCGACGCGCGGCAGGTAGTCCGCGTAATCGGGGATCGTGCGGCGGCCCTGGTAGGTCTGCACGACCACTTCGTCGACGATCCCCCTGAGCTGGTTGACCTGGTCGGTATCGATGCGGCTGCTCCAGTCGAGCAGCCCGGTGATGCTCAACCGGCAATCGGCAGGCAGCGTCTCGCGCAGCGACCGCAGGAATTCGAGGTAATCCTGCAGGTGGCGCGTGCGCGCATCGAAGTCGATCTGGATACCGGTGATCGTGCGGCCCGACGCGCGCCAGCGCGTGAGCTGCGCGAGCATGATCTGCGTGACGCGCGGCGTCCAGCGCAGCGTATGCGCACGATAGACGAGCCAGACGCGCGCCTGCGGCGCGGGCGGCAGCGCGACGCCCTGCGCGATCACGCGGACCTGCGACTCGTCCCGTGGCGACGCCTCGATCTGCCCTTGCAACACGTAGACGGTGCGTGCGCCATGCACGACCGCCTGCGGCTTCACGCCCGCCCACAGCCAGAATGCGTCGTACCGCGCGGCGTCGACGGTGCCGGCCAGTGCGACGCGTCCGGCCAGCAGCAGCGCGATGCATGCTACGCACGCGATTCGCTTCACGCGGCGCTTACCAGTAGTAGCGGAGTTTCTGCGCCCACGGGCTGCCCGCGTAGCTGGCCTTCAGCGCATCGAACCAGCGCTTGCGCACGTTCTTCGGCACGTCCTTGCCGCCGCATTCGTTGGAGCCGGCCGGCGCATAGCACTTGATCGCACGGTAGTACGCGTAGGCGCGGTCGTTCGGGTTCGCCTGCGCATCGGCCATCACCGTCACGTAGCTCGACATCCGCTCGTACGGCTTGCCCGCGAACCGCGACGGCGCGCCGCCGAGCGTCGGCGGGATGCGCGAAGCGGCCGGTGTCGATGCGTTGCGCATCCACAGCGGCACCGGATCGCTTTCGAGGCCGGACGCGGGCGGGTGCAGGCGCACGAAATCGGCGAGACAGTTCAGCCCCTTCGCATCGGCGGGATTCTGCTGGAGTGCCGCGGCGATCTCGTTCGCGGACGGGCATGTATAGCCGTCTTCGTTTTTGGCGCCGGCTGCGATGAACGGCTTCAACGGATCGGCAGGCTTGCCGGACACCAGCGCGGCATCGGCGATGAACTCGGCGTAGTGCGAACGCGTGAGCTCCTTGTACAGCAGCGTGTACAGCGCGGTGTCGCGCAGCGCGCCGCCGGTCGACTGGTTTTGCGCCTGTGTGCGCAGCAGGTCCGCATTGGCCGCGCGTTGCAGCAGCACGGCGCGGATCGCGGCGTTCTGCACCGGCGAATCGTCGGCGAATACGTCGTTGACGAGCCCGGCCTGCTCCAGGTTGATCGCGAGCGCGAGCTCCAGCGCCTCGCGCTGGAAGCGGAATTTCGCGAGCGGGATCAGGTCGCGCCACAGCTGGCGCGCCTTGTCGGACTGGCCGCTATCCTCCAGCGCGAACCCGCGCAGCGCCTGCTGGCTCAGGCCGAAGTAGTCGAGCGGTTCCGCGGGCGTCTGCGGCAGCAACGCGAGCGCGGCGTCCGGCTTGTGCCCGATCTGGACATACCAGGTTGCGAGCAGGTAATCGTAGAGCGCGGGCGCGTTCGCGAAGCGCGGCTTCTGCGCCTGCAGGTCGTCCAGCGTCAGCGGCTTGGCGCGGCTCGAGTCGCTGTTTTCCGACGTGCGCATGCGCAGCAGGTCGACGGTCGCGAGCACGGTCGGCGACTGGATCTGGTTCGCGTCGTAATCCGACCCGAACAGCAGCTTGCTGTCGAGTTCGTTCGCCAGCTGGATCAGCGGCACGTTCGACGTCGCCGGCGACCAGCGCGCGAGCGCGTGGCCGTACAGGTCGGCCTGCTGCGTGACGTTGCCGCCGAGCCATGCGACACGCCGCAACAACCCCGTCGCGGAGGTCGCATAACGCCCCTGCGGATACACCTTCAGGTAAGTGCGAAATACCGTATTCGCGGCGTCGAGCGACACTTTCGTCACGCGGCCGCGCGTCGGCGTCGGGCTGTCGTTGTCGAACACGTTGGCCTGCGCGGCGTTCAACTGCGCGCGCCCGGCCATATAGAGCCCGGTTTCCTTCAGCCACGGGTTCGCGCTGTGCGACGCGCTCGCGAAGGCCCTGGTCGCGGTGAGGAAGTCGGCGCGGTAGAACGCGTTCGTGCCGTCGAGGTACGCGGCGAACTGCTGGCCGAGCGGCGACTTGACCGGCGGTTTCGTCCAGGCGGCGCTCGCGCCGCCCGTGGCGCAGGTCTTCTGCGCGATGTCGGCGCGCGCCGCGCGCAGGCGCGTGGCTTCATCGGCGGGGAGGCCGCCGGCACCGCCCAGTGCGTCGTTGAACGCATCGGCGCCCGAGGTCATGCTGCGGCAGATGCTGCCTTCGCCGTCAGCGTACTGGTTCGACGGTGTTCCGGTATCCGCTGCGCCGCCGGCCTTGTCGGGTTCCTTCTGCCCGATCGAGATCCACCCGGAAAAGTCCATCGGAAACGGCACGATGATCTGGTTGATCCGGTCTTTCGCCGGGATCGTCTTCGGGTCCGGAAACGCCTGCGCGACCTTGGCGCTGTCGACCATCATTAGCATCGCGTTGATGCGCGTGTCGTTGGCGGGGGTCAGTATCGGCAGGTTGCCGCAGAAGTACGCATTCTGCCGGAGCGTGGCCGGCGCTTCGCAGCTGTCGTCCGAGCTGGCATGGGCGCCGGGAATCCAGAGCAGGCTGGCCGCCAGCGCGGCAAACAGGTTTCGGTGCAGCAATGGGCTGTTGGGCATTTTTTCTTGTGCCGGGTGTAGGGCCGCAGCGGCCGGGTCTCTCAGGTGAGGCGTTTCGCCCCGGCGCGTATCGTACCGCACCGGCCGCTTCGGCCGCGAGCGCGCGCAGGCCGGCCGGCAGTCGCGTCGAATGCGGGCCGGCGAAATGGAAGTCCACTCAGTGTAGACGCAACGCCACCTTGAATCCGGACCGCCTGAATTAAGATGCAGCCGGCAGTGACGGACCTCCGACGATAGACGGCCTGTCGTCGTTCGCGCTGCCCGACGGGGGCGGTCTGCCGAAAGCGGCGTTTGCATCGATCCGCACGACGGAGTCGATCATGAGTGAAAGCAAGCAGATGCCGGTTTCCATGCCTGTTAAATAGTATTGCTTATCAATCGGCCGATCGATGCGATGCATCGTGTGGCGAACGGCAGACGAGAGTGCGCCGGATCACGAAAACAAGAGGATTCCGATGAAACCCATTACATGGATGGTCATGGCAGTCGCGCTCGCGCTGACCGCCTGCGGCGGCGACGACGTTGCCAAGAACGACGGCGCGTCGTTGTCGTCGCCGAACAATCCCGGTTCACCTTCCGGCCCGATCTCGCCCGGTGGCGGCTCGAACGGCGGGCCGACGGGCGGCGGCGGGACGACGCAGCCGCAGGCCGGCTGGTCGAAGGCTGCCGCCGTGGACGGCAAGGGCCCGGAAGGCCAGCCCAGCGTAACCATCGACGCGAGCGGCAACGCGCTCGCGACCTGGATGACCAATGGCCCGGCCGGCACGTCCGGCAACGAGATGTGGGGCGCGCGCCATGTGGCGGGCTCGGGCTGGGGAAGCGCGACGCGGCTCGACACGAGCGACGGTTCGCATGCGATGAACACGCTGATCGGGGTGCAGCCGCAACTGGTGGGCAACGCGAGCGGGCAGGCGGTCGCGTTCTGGACCGAATGGACGCCGGGCCCCAACACGTACGCCCTGTGGGCGCGCCCGTACAGCCCGGCTAGCGGATGGGGCACGCCGGTCACACTGGCGCCGGACATGGCCGGTTCGTCCTATTCGGCCGGCATGGACAGCCAGGGCAACGCGCTCGTCACCTGGACGCAGTCGATCAGCCTGCTCGATACGCGCATCGCTTGGACGCGCTACACGCAGGCCGGACAGTGGTCGCCGACGGCGCTGGTCCAGATGCCGGTGCAGAGCGGGCCGGGCGCCGTGACCGGCGATACCGACAACGTGAGGCCGATGCTGTCGGTCCTGTCGTCCGGTCGCGCGGTGCTGGCGTGGCGGCAGACCAACCATACGAAGTCGGCGCTGTGGACGGCCACGTACGACGCGACCAACGGCTGGACCAACGTCAACCAGGTCGTATCGAACTCGAGCCTGTTCACGACGATCATCTCGCCGGTCGCCGGCATGGACGCGAAGGGCAACATCACGCTGGTCTGGGGGCAACTCGACGTGACGGGCGGGAAGCTCTACACCGCCACGATGTCGCAGCGCTATGTATCCGGAACCGGATGGCAGCCCGTGCAGCCCGTCGCCCCGGCGATCGTGGTGCCCACGGGGTTCATCCCGACGCCGATGCTGACCGTCAACGAAAACGGCGTGGCCGCCGCGATGTGGGCGGACGGCGGCGCGGTCCTGCAGGCGAGCGTGTCGGATGCCAACGGAACCTGGGGGCCGCTGCAGAAGCTGACGGAACACCTGAACGGGGCGGCGCTCCAGTACCCGCCGCTGGTGATCGATCCGGCCGGCAACGTGACGGTTGCCTGGGAGGACACGGGCACGCCGAACGCGTCGGTTCTCCTCGTGGCCGGCTACCGGAACGGCGCGTGGAGCACCGCCACGCTGGATCCGCAGGATGGGACGTGGCCGGCGCTGGCGGTCAACGCGGCCGGGGCGATGGCGCTCGTCTGGCAGGGGTTTGCCGCGAATATCGGCAGCCAGATCCAGTCCAGTTTTTATACGCCGGGCTCGTAATCGTGTCGCGGCGGGCATTCGAAGGAGAAACCATGAAGAAAGTCTTGCAGCGCACGGGTACCTTGCGGGCCGTGCTGGGCGCGGCGGTCGCCGGCCTCGTGTTGTCCGGGTGCGGTTCGACGCAGATGAACATGATCGACGTGCAGGCGTCGACCGCGAAGACGCTCGGGCTCGCGTCGTCGGACGAAATCACGGTCGCCAACGTGCAGTATGGAAAGAAGGACGGGCTGGGCGGCCAGAAGATGAGTTACGACGCGACGACCGGCAAGGGGCGGCGTTTCGGCTGTACGGTGTTCATGATTCCGGGGCTCACGCCGATCGATCGGCCGACGTACAACAACTGGGAATGCCATCCGCAACGCTGATGGCCGCGGTGACGACCGCGCCCGTCGCAGGGCGCCGGTCGGCCGCTTCGGTGGACGACATGCCGCGCCGGCCTTGCGCCGGCGCAATTTGGTCCGATAATCGACGAACCGATCTATCCTCTCGTGTCGGCTCGATAAAAAAACTGTCATGGATCAAGCGGCATTCGTCCCTGTTTTCAAGTTTCGCACGATCGACTACCCCGAGCAGGACCGGTTCCACGTCTGGGTCAAGGACATGCTGTGCGACTACCGTCTGGATGACGACGGTGGGCACGGCGCGTTCGACGCGGAAGCGAGCGGCGCGGCGCTCGGCCCGCTGATCCTGTCGGGCCGACACTGGCGGTCGCGCGCACCGGCCTATCGGGTCAATCGGACCACGCGGCGGATCCGCCTCGACGGCCAGGATTCGATCCGCTTCACGCTGCTGCTCGGCGGGCGGCTGGCCAGCCACACCGGCGGGCCCGAGCTGGTCAAGGGCGCCGGCGACGTGTTCGTCTACGACGTCGCGCAGGTCAACGACTGCCGGGTCGAGGCCGGCGACGTGATCAGCCTGGTCGTGCCGAGATACCTGCTGCCGAGCCATGCCGCACAGGCGCACGGCCAGACGCTGACGAGCGGCGTGGGGCGGCTGCTCGGCGACCACATGCTGTCGCTGTTCCGCAACCTGCCGAATCTGCGCACGCACGAGATCCCGAGCATCGTCCAATCGATGCTGCTGCTGCTGGGAGCGGCCATTTCACCGACCGCGCAGGCGCTGAACGACGCACGCGGCCCGATCGACGGGGCGCTGGCCGAGCGGGTCCGGCGCTACATCGACGTGCATCTGCTGGAGCCCGATCTCGATCCCGACCGGATCTGCCGCGACATCGGTGTGTCGCGAGCGCGGCTCTACCAGTTGTTCAAGGAGGACGGCGGCGTGATGCGGCAGATCACGCGCCGGCGGCTGCGCCATGCGTACCACGTGCTGGGCGATCCGCAGCGCCGGCATCAGCGCATCGCGGAAATCGCGTGGGCGCACGGCTTTCCCGACGAGAAATATTTCCACCGGCTGTTCAAGGCGGAGTTCGGCCATACGCCGAAGGAAACGCTCGAGTGTGCGACCGCGCCGGTTCTGCTGCCATGCGATGCGGCCGAGGATCGATGGACGGACGGCGGCCGGCTGACAGGGTGGACGTTGCCGTTCGGCGTGCTCACCAACTGAGCGGGCGGCGCGTTCCGGCCGCCGCACGGCGGTTCGTTTCGTGCGTCACGCGTACACGCTGCTCGCTACGCCGTCTTCATCGACATCGTCGATCGCGGCCCGCAAGTCGTCGATTGCCACCATCAGCTCGCGGACCTGCCGCAGCGACGGGTACTGGTGCAGCACGGCATGCCATTGCGGCAGCGTCAGCAGCGCGTGCCAGACGACGCCGAGACCATCCGGATCGGCATCCGGCCGCTGCGCGAGCGCGCTCGCGTATTCGAGGCTGGCCTGCGCCGACAGCAACTGCATCCGGCTTGCGGCGCCCAGCAGGCGCGGCGTCGTGTCGGCGGATGCATCGCAGCAATAGAGCACTTCCCGTGGCAGCGTCGCTTCGTCGGTCGTCAGCGCGTGCAGCGACGCGCCGTGCACGCGCACCGTGCCCTGGTGCGTCTCGAACGCATAGATCGTGTCCGGGTCGGCCTGCGCGAGCAGGTTCAGGCCGCGCAGCAGCCGCGGCAGGTCGGTCGTCGCGGCATCCGCGGACGCCTTCGCTTCGACGAGGAAGCGCACGTTCCACGCGGGCGCCGGGTCGTCGCCGCGCGTGCGTTCGAGCAGGATCGCGTCCCATTCGGTTTTCGCGCGATCGTGGCGGCCCGGAATCGATGACGGCACGCGCATCGACGTCACCACCCGGTACGTGCGGCGCGCGTCGACGGCGTCGAGCCGGCGCGCCAGCGCGTCGAG
>NZ_JAAGPG010000323.1:0-9409 GCF_017104665.1 Burkholderia sp. Se-20378
GCTGGCCGAAGGGTCGCGGGATGGTGACGATCTGGATCGGTCACGTGATGCTGTGCGTGTCGTACGTGGCGATCATCGTGCAGTCGCGCGTGAAGGAGATGAACAAGTCGCTGGAAGAGGCGGCGCTCGATCTGGGCGCGACGCCGCTGAAGGTGTTCTTCGTGGTGACACTGCCGCTGATCTCGCAGGCGCTGCTGTCGGGCTGGCTGCTGTCGTTCACGCTGTCGATCGACGACCTGGTGCTGTCGGCGTTTCTTTCCGGGCCGGGCTCGACGACGCTGCCGCTGGTGGTGTTCTCGCGTGTGCGGCTGGGGCTGAACCCGGAGATGAATGCACTGGCGACGCTGTTCATCACGGCCGTGACGATCGGCGTGATCGTCGTGAACCGGATGATGATCGCGCGCGAACGGCGCCGCATCGCCGACATGAAGGCGGCGTTCGCGGTGGCGTGACGCCTCGCCTCCTGCTTCAACGATAACAAGCACTGCAGACAAGCAATACGCGCTGCCCCAGGGGGGGCGCGCGATTCGATTCCGATTTGACAGGCGCACGACAAGGAGAATCCGCAATGAAGAAGAAACTGATCTGCCTGCTGGTGGCCGGCGCGTTGCCGGGCATCGCGCTGGCCGACTCGACATCCGCCGAGATCAAGGCGCTGCAGGCGCAGGTCATGGCGCTGCAGAAGCAGATGAAGGCGATGCAGGCGCAACTGTCGGCGA
The DNA here is from genome assembly GCF_017104665.1 of Burkholderia sp. Se-20378. Taxonomy (NCBI): domain Bacteria; kingdom Pseudomonadati; phylum Pseudomonadota; class Betaproteobacteria; order Burkholderiales; family Burkholderiaceae; genus Burkholderia; species Burkholderia sp. Se-20378. The sequence goes on from NZ_JAAGPG010000323.1 coordinate 720, forward strand.
AGGGCGGCACCGCGACCGCGCAGGCCGGCACGAAGGCCGGAGCCGGCGCCGGTGCGGCGCCGGTCGCCGTGGCCGTCGATCCGAGCTCGCCGGACTACGGCAAGGCGCAGGCCACGCTGACCAACGACGAAGTCGGCGAAATGAAGCAGCAGATCGCGAACCAGCAGCTGAAGGTCGACTCGCTGACGGACGCGGCCAACACGGGCCCGCTCGCCGGCCTGTCGGTGACGGGCTACATCGACCCGACCTACATGTACAACCGCGCGGCCGGCACGTCGTCGTTCCTGTTCGCGAACCACGAGAACGCGTACAACTACTTCAACAGCACGTTCGGCGATCTGTACCTCGACATCAAGAAGACGTTCGGCGTCGGCCCGATGGCGCCGTCGGCGGAAATCACGCTGATGCCGAACCGCGGCAACGGCATCACGCTGCTGCAGAACTCGCGCGGCTCGATCACCGACAACCTGCTGAACACCGCGGTCGTCAACGTGCCGATCACCGCCGAAACGACGCTGGTCGCCGGTTTGATCCCGAGCTTCGGCGGCTACGAGGTGCAGCAGTCGAACCAGATGCTCACGCTCACGCACAACCTGCTGTACGATTTCTCGGATCCGGGCAGCTACGTCGGTATCGGCGCGAACTACACGAAGGGCAACTGGGCGTGGAAGTTCTTCCTCGGCAACGAGCAGTACCGCACGTACGGTTCGGTCACGACGACGGGCACCAACGCGCTCGGCGATCCGATCACCACCAGCAACAAGGTGCCGACCTTCACCGCGCGCGCGGACTACACGTGGTCGAGCGCGCTCGATCTCGGCGGCTCGTTCAACATCGGCCGCCAGACGCTCTCGAGCGCGATCGATGCGAATGGCGTCGTCCACTACGGCCCGGGCGGGGCGGCACCGAGCGGCTATGGTTCGTTCTTCTTCGGTGAACTCGACGCGACCTACACGCTCGCCGATATTCAGTACAACGCGGAAGTCGACTACGGCCGTCAGCAGCATGCGGCGTTCAACGGCGGACTCGCGCAGTGGTACGGCCTGTCGCTGCTCGCGCACCGCAAGTTCAACGCACCGGTGGTCGGCCGCATGGGCGTGACGCTGCGCTACGACCTGCTCGCCAACTCGAAGAACGGCGGCGGCGGTGGCGGCATCGCGCTGAACGGCAACGGGATGGACCCGAACAACGGCTTCGGCGTCGACGCGGACTGCCTCGCGATGTCGAAGGCCGGTGGCGGCCTGGGCTTCGAGTGCAAGGGGGCCGTGCGCCAGGATGTCGCGCTCGACCTGCTGTTCTATCCGACCCAGCAGATCACCGTGAAGGTCGAATACCGCCACGACTGGGCGAACAACAAGGTGTTCCTGCGCAACGACGGATCGTATGGCAAGTCCAACGACCTGCTCGCGACGCAGTTCATCTATTCGTTCTGACGCAGCTCGCGCGGGACGCCGTGCCGCGCGCACGGCGTCCCGCGCCGTTTTTACCGGCCGGATGACGGTGCACGCTGCCCCGCCGCCGGCTGCAACGAGGGAGTCGGATTCATGACGCAGTCTTTCACCCGCCGCGCCGATGCGCTCGCGCGCGACTCGTACTACGAAGCGACGGCCGTGCGCCCCGCCGTGGACGATCCCGTGCTCGACGGGACGATCGACGTCGACGTCTGCGTGATCGGCGCCGGCTTCGCGGGCCTGTCGACCGCGCTCGACTGCCGTGCTCGCGGGCTGTCCGTCGCGGTGATCGACGCGCACCGGCCCGGCTGGGGCGCGTCGGGTCGCAACGGCGGCCAGGCGATCACCGGCTTCGCGAAAGACGAGGAGATCGAGCGGCAGCTCGGCGCCGACGGCGCGCGCGCCGCGTGGTCGCTGTCGCTCGACGGCGTCGCATTGCTCGCCGAGCGGAGCGCGCGTTACGGGATCGACTGCGACTTCACGCGCGGCTACCTGACGGTCGCGACGAAGCCGCGCCGCATCGACGACCTGCACGCGTGGATGGAGGCCGCGTGCCAACGCTGGGGCCATCCGTCGCTGTCATGGCTCGACACTGGCGAGATCCGTGCGCGCATCGCGTCGACACGCTATCTCGCGGGCGGCTACGATCCGCTGTCGGGCCACCTGCATCCGCTCAAGTACTGCCTCGGCCTTGCCGATGCCGCCCGACGCGAAGGCGTCGCGCTGTATGCGCATACGCCCGCGCTCGACGTCGTGCGCGGTGCGCGGCCCGTCGTGCGCACGCCGTCGGGCGACGTGCGCTGCCGCTTCGTCGTGTCGTGCTGCAACGCGGGCCCCGGCGGCGTATTGCCGGCCGCGACGGCTGCCCGCATCGCGCCGATCGCGTCGTACATCATCGCGACCGAGCCGCTCGGCCAGGCGCGCGCCGACGCGCTGATCGCACAGCGCGAAGCCGTGTGCGACAACAACTTCTTCCTCGACTATTTCCGGCTGTCGGCCGACCACCGGATGCTGTTCGGCGGCCGCGCGAATTCGGCCGGCGCGTCGCCCGCCACGCTTGCCGAAACGATCCGGCGCCGCATGGTCGGCGTGTTCCCGCAGCTCGGCGACGTGCGCGTCGACCACGCGTGGGGCGGCTTCGTCGACGTCACGCGCAACCGCGCACCGGATTTCGGCGCACTCGACCCGAACTTCTTCTACGTCCAGGGCTTCAGCGGCCACGGTGTCGCGCTCACCGGCATTGCCGGACGCGCGGTCGCCGGCGCGATCGCCGGCGACACGCGCGCGTTCGACCTGTTCGCGCGCATGCGGCACCGACGCTTCCCCGGCGGCGACGCCTGGCGGCAACCCGCGCTCGAACTCGGGATGCTGTATCACCGCGTACGCGAGCTGTTCTGAGCCCACTTTCTCCGTTCTCCTGACCATGCAGACATTCGCCAACCAGCCGCACGTCGCGTCCTATTACGCGGCGACTGCCAACGATACGACCCGCCACGCGCCGCTCGCCGGCACGATCGATGCCGACGTGTGCGTGATCGGCGCGGGCCTCACGGGCCTGTCCGCCGCGCTCAACCTCGCCGAGCGCGGCCATTCGGTGACCGTGCTCGAAGCGTCGCGGGTCGGATGGGCGGCGAGCGGCCGCAACGGCGGCCAGCTGATCGGCGGGTTCGCGTGCGACATCGACACGTTCGGGCAATTCATGCCGGAAGGCGACGTGAAGCGCGTCTGGGACATGGGGCTCGAAACGCTGTCGCTCGTGAAGTCGCGCATCGCGCAGCACGACATCGACTGCGCGCTGGTGCCCGGCTACCTGACCGCCGCGAACACCGAGCGCGACGCCGACGCGCTGAAACGCTGGCGCGACGAAGCCGCGAAGCGCTTCGGCTACGACCGCTTTCACTTCGTCGAAGCCGACGAACTCGGCGACTACGTGCAGTCAGAGCGCTATTGCGGCGGCCTGTACGACCCGGACAGCGGTCACCTCCATCCGCTCAACTACACGCTCGGCCTCGCCCGCGCGGCGACCGATGCGGGCGTGCGCATCCACGAGGACAGCTGCGTGACGCGCGTGCGCGACGTCGCGGGCGGCCATGTCGTCGAGACGAGCGGCGGCAACGTGCGTGCGCGCTTCGTCGTGCTCGCATGCAATACCTTCGTCGGCACGCTTGCGCCCGCGCTGTCGAAGAAGATCATGCCGGTCGGCACCTACGTGATCGCGACCGAACCACTCGGCGACGCGCGCGTCGCCGCGCTGATGCCTGCCCGCGCGGCGATCTGCGACAGCCGCTTCGTGCTCGACTATTTCCGGCCGGCGCCCGACTCGCGGCTCGTGTGGGGCGGCAAGGTCAGCTATTCGACGCGGGAGCCGCGCGATCTCGCCGCGGCGATGCGCGCGGACATGCTGAAGACGTTCCCGCAGCTCGCGGACGTGAAGGTCGACTACGCATGGGGCGGCTTCGTCGACATCACGATGAACCGCGCGCCGCACTTCGGCCGCATCGCGCCGACGATGTATTTTGCGCAGGGGTTCTCGGGACACGGCGTGAACACGACTGCGCTCGCGGGCAAGCTGATCGCCGAGGCGATCAACGGACAGGCAAGCCGCTTCGACCTGTTCGACAAGATCCGCCATCGCGACTTCCCCGGCGGCGAGGCGCTACGCACGCCGGCGCTGGTGCTCGCGATGAGCTGGTACCGGCTGCTCGACGCGTTCGGCGTGCATTGAGCGACGGCCACCTCAACGAGAAACGGCCGCGCCGAAGCGCAGCCGTTCCTTTGCCGCCGTGCGCGACGCGCGCCCGCTAGTCGGCCACCTTCTGCCGCATCGTCACGAACTCCTCGGCCGCGGTCGGGTGAATGCCGATCGTGTCGTCGAACTGCGCCTTCGTCGCACCCGCGCGAATCGCGATCGCGATGCCCTGGATGATCTCGCCCGCATCGCGGCCGACCATGTGCGCGCCGACCACGCGCTGGCTGTCGCGCGCGACGACGAGCTTCATCAGCGTGCGCTCGTCGCGGCCCGACAGCGTATGGCGCAGCGCCTTGAACGACGTGCGGTAGATGTCGACGTCGCCGTCGTACAGGTCGCGCGCGGTCGCCTCGGTGAGGCCGACCGTCGCGACTTCGGGCTGGCTGAACACCGCCGACGGCACCCACTCGTGATCGGCCGCGACGCGCGACCCGCCGAACAGCGTGCGGGCGAGCAGCCCGCCGTCGCGCGTCGCGACCGGCGTGAGCTGCGGCCGCGACGTGACGTCGCCGATCGCATGGATCGACGGCACCGACGTCGCCGAATACGCGTCGACGGCAATCGCGCCGCGCGCGTCGAGCGCCACACCCGCCTGTTCGAGCCCGAGCCCGTCGACATTCGGCACGCGGCCGGTCGCATAGAGCACCTGGTCGTACGGCCCGTGCCGCGCATCGCCGACGCGCACGCTCAGCGTGCCGTCGTCCGCGCGCTCGATCGACTCGACCACCGAGCGTGCGTGGATCGTGACGCCCTGCTTCGTCATCTCGTCGGTCAGGAACTGGCGCACGTCGTCGTCGAAGCCGCGCAGGATCTTCTCGCCGCGATAGAACAGGTCGACGTGGCTGCCGAAGCCGTTGAAGATGCCCGCGAACTCGACCGCGATATAGCCGCCGCCGACCACCGCGATGCGTTTGGGCAGCGCGGCAAGCGACAGCGCCTCGCGCGACGTGATCGCGTGCTCGATGCCCGGCCGCGCCGGCATCGACGGGCGCGAGCCGGTCGCGATCGCGACATGGCGCGCGCGGATCGTGCGGTCGCCGATCGCGACCGTGTGCGCATCGACGAGCGTCGCGCGCCCCGCGTGCATCTCGACGCCCGATTGCCGCAGCAGGTTGATGTAGATGTCGCTCAGCCGGTTGATCTCGCGATCCTTCGCGGCGATCAGCGCGGGCCAGTCGAGCGTGCCGGCGCCGAAGGTCCAGCCGAAGCCCTTCGCGTCCTCGACTTCATGCGGGTAGTGCGATGCATAGACGAGCAGCTTCTTCGGAATGCAGCCGCGCAGCACGCAGGTGCCGCCGATCTGCTCTTCTTCCGCTATGCCGACACGCGCGCCGTATGACGCGGACATGCGCGCAAGCCGCACGCCGCCCGAGCCGGCGCCGATGACGAACAGGTCGTAGTCGAATTCCATCGCATTCCCTCATCGCAGTTCGGATGAAGGCACGATAGCAAGATTCCGGAATTCTTGCGGCGCATGGTGCGGCCAGGCGCGCGCCCAATAAAAAACGGCGAGAGACGTTGCCTCTCGCCGGTCAAACCGGCTGCCGGGTGTGTCATGCGTCACCGATCGACCGCATGCCCGACCTGCCGGCTGCGCGGCACCGGTCCGCCCGGGCGCGCGAAGGGCGCACCCACGGCCGGACCAGCCGCCATGCTCATGCCTGCGACGTGTCGCTGCCGTCCGTCGCCTGCGTGTCGTCCGCTGCCTGCTCGGGCTGATCTTCCTTCTTCTTTTCGACCAGGCCTTCGAGCGCTTCCGCACCCTTGAAGCCGGCGACGGCGGCTGCCGCCTTGGTCAGCAGGCCCGCATCCGGATCCAGCTTCTCCGCGCCTTCGACAGCGGCGACTGCGCCAGCGATTTCACCCACGGTGTTCAGGATACCCATCGTCATCCCCTTTCAAGAAAATCGTGAGCGCATCGTCCCACGAAAAAAACCGGCGGACCGCGATTGTCATCACCGGATACACAAGTTACGCACCAGGCCGGCCGCACTCGCCGAGCGCCACCGGAACGACGCACGCGCACGCCTGACGGCACGCAACGGGCGATGCACGCAGCGTAGCGGAAAGGCTTCGCGCGCACTGTAAAAGTATGTTCTGGATTGCCGACGGAACCCTTACGGCGCGGGGGTCTCGTGATGAAGCATTCGCCGAATAGTCGAATGCGCGTATGAAGGTCGCGTGACGAAAAAAAAGAGGCGCCTCGCGGCGCCCCTTCGATGCATGCCGGACGATTGCCGGCCCATGCGTTCCGACGTTCGTCAGAAGATATTGCGCAGGCCGATCGCGATGCCGGTCTGGTTGCTGCGACCCGGCAGCTCGACGTTCGCCGCGCCGTTCGTCTTGTTGAAGTCGACGGTGCCGTAGACTTCCGTGCGCTTGCTGAGTGCGTACTCGGCGATGCCGACGATCGCGTAGCGGTTGCCGCTCGCGAGCGTGCCGTTGGTGGTCATCGCATTGCGCATATGGTCGTAGTAGAACGCGCCCGTCAGCGTCAGCGGCGCGCTGACCTGCCAGCTCACGCCCGCGAACGGACCGTCGTCGATCCGGCCGGTGCCCTTCGCGACCGGAATCGACTGCTGCGCGAGCAGGCTGTCGACGAAGCCCGTGTCGTCCTTCGAGCGCAGGTAGCCCGCGTAGATCTTCGCCTTGCTGAACGCATACACGACGTTCGCGTGGTAGATCGTCTGCTTGCGCGCCGAGTTGTCGCTGTTCTGCTGCGCACCGGCCGCGATACTGAGCGGACCCATCACGTACGACAGCGACACGCCCCACGCATTGCCCTTGCCGAGCGAGCCCGGGATCTGGCCCGAGAAGCCGCCCGCGCCGGTCGATTCGTAGTTGGTGCCGGTCGAGTACATCGCCTTCGCGGTCAGGCCTTCGAACTTGCCCGTGTACTTGATCTGGTTGTCCGCATACAGGCCGCCGCCGAGTGCGACCGGCAGCCATGCGTTTTCGAGGTAGTTACCGACGGTCAGCGGATCGTAGGTGTCCGACAGCAGGTCGAACAGCGGCGTCTTCTGGCGGCCGAGGGTCACCGTGCCGTACGGGCTCTGCAGGCCGACGTACGCTGCGCGGTTGAACAGGCGGCCGCTGTCGGCGAATGCGCCGTTCTGCAGGTTCACGCCGCTCTCGAGGTTGAACACGGCCTTCAGGCCGCCGCCGAGATCTTCCGTGCCGTAGATGCCGAAGCGGCTGTTCGTGATCGCGCCGTTGGTCATCGACAGCAGGCCGTCGTTCTTGGCGTTCGCGTTGGTCAGGTAGCGGATGCTGGCGTCGGCGACGCCCCAGAGCGTGACCGAGCTTTGTGCGGCCGCGTACTGGCTGGCGAATGCGAGCGCGGCGCCCCCTGCGATGGCTGCGAGTCGGGTGGTCTGCTTCATGAGCTTTCCTTTTTGTAGGTGTCTCCATTCATGGCCGGCCGCGTGCGCAGCCGGGTGGCGATCGCTCACGTTCTTGGCGCGCGCGATGTGGGCTGAATCATATGACGAGTGCAATCGCTGAAAGAAATTGAAATGCGCGGTAACGGCGGAACTGTCGCCCGCGCACAACGCTGAGCGTGCGAGGCTTGCCCGGCGGGCGTCGGGCGCCGCATGGCAGCGACCGCTTGCGCGGCTTACGGCATGTCGGGACTGTAAGGATCGTGCAGCAAGTGCCGCGCTACGGGCGCACGTACGGGCACACGCACGGGGCGCACGCCGTGATGCGCCCGCAGGATGCGCGGTCAGGCCGCCGGCCCGCCGTCGGCCGTGTGCCGACGCCACGCACGTCGCACGATTTCCGCGAACGCGCCGACGAGCAGCAGCACGGCGCCCCACAGCGCGACCTCCGGCACGAGCCGCGTGACGAGGCCGCCGACCACCGCGCCCGCGAGGAAGCAGCAGCTGATCGTCGCGAGCAGCGCCGAGTCGTGCAGCGCACCCGCGTCGTAGCGCGGGATCAGCCCGACGAACAGCTTCTGCGCGGCGCGCCGCAGGTTGCCGGTGGTCATCACCGACGTGTACGACAGTTCCTCGAGGTGGGTGAACGACAGCGTCTGCAGCGTCGCGACGAACGAGATGCCCGGAATCAGCCACGCGCTCGACGCGCCGACGAGGCCGCTCGCGGCGACACCGAGAAAGGCGATCTCGACGAGCAGGCTCGCGAACGCCGTGTGCTTCATCCAGCCGCGCTGCGCGGCGAGGCCGAGCAGGTGCGCGACGAACACCGCGATCACGAAGCCGACGAGCGGCGGCACGTGATGCAGCGCGGCGGCCCATTCGCCGGCCGACAGGTTGATGCCGAGCAGCGCGACGTTGCCGGTCATCGTGTTCGCGAACACGTGGCCGTGGCCGACATACGTGTACGCGTCGAGGTAGCCGCCGGACAGCGTCAGCAACGCGGCGACAGTGAGATTGCGGCTGGCGCCGTCGAGATCCATCGAGCCTCCCGTGGTGCGCGCCGCCCGGCCGCGCGCGGCGGGCGGTGCGAAATTCAGTCCTGCCGGCCGG
>NZ_JAAGPG010000324.1:0-239 GCF_017104665.1 Burkholderia sp. Se-20378
AGCATTAAAAAAAAAAAAAACAACACAGACAGTCACCCCCGAACGATCTGTACGCTTCCATTCCAGACCGTCTCAGCCTTGCGTAACACCAACATCACACAACTCCTCACGCCACCCTCTACGCCCAGTATCGCGCATCTACTGCTCCAATCCCTATCAATCACAACTACACCTATACACCAGAGTCACCTCTCACAGGCACAGCGATCACACTACACACCTCACAGTCCTACACCAAA
>NZ_JAAGPG010000325.1:0-237 GCF_017104665.1 Burkholderia sp. Se-20378
GACTGGACGATGGCTGCGGTCGCGTGCGGCAAGGGCGCGGAGTGTCGTGTTCGGGCCGTGCTGCTGAGTGGTAGGTGCAGGTGTGGTGTTCAGTGGAGTCACACCTGCAGCGATGCTTGCTGGGATGCGCGAGCGCAGCGGGGAGTGCAGGGATGTGCGTCGTGTTGGCGTCGTGAAGGTGAGCGGGGGGGGGGGGGGGGGGGAGGGAGGGGGGGGGGGGGGGGGGATTGTTTTTTT
>NZ_JAAGPG010000326.1:0-9398 GCF_017104665.1 Burkholderia sp. Se-20378
TCATTCCCACGAGATCGCCGCACACGGCGCGATCGTGTCGGAATGGCCGCTCGGCACGCCGGCCCGCGCCGCGCACTTCCCGCAGCGCAACCGGCTGATCGCTGCGCTCGCGATCGGCGCACTCGTCGTCGAGGCCGCGCCGCGCTCCGGCTCGCTGATCACCGCGCGACTCGCGAACGAACTGGGGCGCGATGTGTTCGCGATGCCGGGCTCGATCCATGCGCCGCTCGCGCAGGGCTGCCACGCACTGATCCGCGACGGCGCGAAGCTCACCGCCGCGCCGCTCGACGTGCTCGAGGAATACGGGCTGGGTGAATCGAAAGCCGCCATGGCAGGCGGTGCGGCGTGTTCCGGGCATCCGTGTGCGGACTCCGGTGGCCTCCGCGAAACCGAAGCCATCACTCAGCGTGCCGCTGCCGGGGTCATCCCCACTGGCGATGCCGTTCCGGCCACCGCGCCCGCCCGAGACGAAGCACCGTCGCCGGCGCCACTGCTGCCCGGCACGCCATCCGAACAGGCCGTACTTGCCGCATTGGGATACGGCCCCGTCACCTACGAATGGCTCGCCGAGCACAGCGGCCTGTCCGACGACGTGCTGCACCGCGCGCTGCTTGCGCTGGAACTGGCCGGCCGCGTCGCCAGCCTCCCCGGCGGACGCTTCGTGCGGCTTGACGCGGCGCGCACCCCGCCCGTGCACGGCGTGCTACATTCCCCCGCATAGGGGCGGCCAGACCGCCAACGATATCCAAGGAAATCCATGCCCGCGCTGAATCTCGACACCGATGCGGATCGGATCGCCGAGCGCCTCGCCGATCCCGGCACGTTGCTCGTCGCCTGCCTGTGCGCCGAGTGGTGCGGCACCTGCCGCGACTACCGGACGGCCTTCGACCAGCTCGCCGATGCGCATCCGGACGCCTGCTTCGCCTGGATCGACATCGAAACGCATGCCGACCAGCTCGACGATCTCGACGTCGAGAACTTCCCGACGATCCTGATCGAAGATACCCACACCGCGCGCTTCTTCGGCACGGTGCTGCCGCATGCGGCGATCGTCGAGCGGATGCTGTCCGATCTGAGTGCGGTACCCGGTGCGCCGCACGCACCGAAATTGCGCAACGTCCTGGCCGTCGAAGCCTGAATTCGCGAGCCGGCCCGGTGGTTTTGCGCGCATTTGCGCGCCCTGCCGCGCCGGGCGCTTGCCGCCGTTGCGGCCCCCCTCTATGATGAGCCGCTTTTTACACGCTGAGCCGCCATCGCTGCGGCGTGTGCTATAAAGCGGTCGTAAAAGGGACCCACAACCGGCGAACCCGGTCTACCAACACACACCTGTCATGTCCAAAGCACTGATCATTGCGGAAAAGCCTTCTGTCGCGAACGACATCGCACGCGCTTTGGGCGGCTTTACCAAGCATGACGAGTATTACGAAAGCGACGATTTCGTCCTTTCGTCCGCTGTCGGCCACCTGCTGGAAATCGCCGCCCCGGAAGAGTACGAGGTCAAGCGCGGGAAATGGAGCTTCGCGCATCTGCCCGTCATCCCCCCGCATTTCGATCTGAACCCGATCGCAAAAAGCGAGTCGCGCCTCAAGGTGCTCACCAAGCTGTTGAAGCGCAAGGACGTCGACCGCCTGATCAACGCATGTGACGCGGGGCGCGAGGGCGAGCTGATTTTCCGCCTGATCGCGCAGCACGCGAAGGCGAAGCAGCCGGTCCAGCGCCTGTGGCTGCAGTCGATGACCCCGCAGGCGATCCGCGACGGCTTCGCGAACCTGCGCAGCGACGCGGACATGCTGCCGCTCGCCGACGCCGCACGCTGCCGCTCGGAAGCCGACTGGCTCGTCGGGATCAACGGCACCCGCGCGATGACCGCGTTCAACAGCAAGGGCGGCGGCTTCTTCCTGACGACAGTTGGCCGCGTTCAGACGCCAACGTTGTCGATCGTCGTCGAACGCGAAGAGAAAATCCGCCGCTTCATCCCGCGCGACTACTGGGAAGTGAAGGCGGAATTCGCATGCGCGGGCGGCTTCTACGAAGGCAAGTGGTACGACCCGAAATTCAAGCGCGACGAATTCGATCCGGAAAAGCGCGACTCCCGCCTGTGGAGCCTGCCGGCTGCCGAAACGATCGTCGCCGCATGCCGCGACCAGGTCGGCACGGTCTCCGAGGAATCGAAGCCGTCGACGCAACTGTCGCCGCTGCTGTTCGACCTGACGAGCCTGCAGCGCGAAGCGAACGGCCGTTTCGGCTTCTCCGCGAAGAACACGCTCGGTCTCGCGCAGGCGCTGTATGAAAAGCACAAGGTGCTGACCTACCCGCGTACCGACGCGCGCGCGCTGCCGGAAGACTACCTGTCGACGGTCGAGTCCACGCTTGAGATGCTCAAGGAGAGCAACAACTACCTGCCGCATGCGAAGCAGGTGCTCGACAAGGGCTGGGTGAAGCCGAACAAGCGGATCTTCGACAACTCGAAGATCAGCGACCACTTTGCAATCATCCCGACGCTGCAGGCGCCGAAGTCGCTGTCCGAGCCGGAGCAGAAGCTGTACGACCTGGTCGTGAAGCGCTTCCTTGCCGTGTTCTTCCCGGCCGCCGAATTCCGTGTCACGACACGGATCACCGAAGTCGCCGGCCATCACTTCAAGACCGAAGGCAAGGTGCTCGTCGAGCCGGGCTGGCTGCAGGTGTACGGTCGCGACGCCGAAGGCGCGGACGCGAACCTCGTGCCGGTGCAGAAGAACGAGAAGGTGAAGACGGACGAAATCGCCGCCGTCGCGCTCGTCACGAAGCCGCCCGCACGCTACTCGGAAGCGACGCTGCTGTCCGCAATGGAAGGCGCGGGCAAGCTCGTCGAGGACGACGAACTGCGCGAGGCGATGGCCGCGAAGGGCCTCGGCACGCCAGCCACGCGCGCGGCGATCATCGAAGGCCTGCTCGGCGAGAAATACCTCGTGCGCGAAGGCCGCGAGCTGATCCCGACCGCGAAGGCCTTCCAGCTGATGACGCTGCTGCGCGGGCTCGGCGTGAAGGAACTCACCGCGCCCGAGCTCACCGGCGAATGGGAATACAAGCTGTCGCAGATGGAGCGCGGCAACCTCGGGCGCGAAGCGTTCATGCAGGAAATTGCCCGCATGACGCAGCAGATCGTCAAGCGCGCGAAGGAATACGATTCCGACACGATCCCCGGCGATTACGCGACGCTCGAGACGCCATGCCCGAACTGCGGCGGCCAGGTGAAGGAAAACTACCGCCGCTTCGCGTGCACGAAGTGCGAGTTCTCGATCTCGAAGATCCCGGGCAGCCGGCAGTTCGAGATCGCGGAAGTCGAGGAGCTGCTGCGCGAGAAGACGATCGGCCCGCTGTCCGGCTTCCGCAGCAAGATGGGCCGCCCGTTCTCGGCGATCCTCAAGCTGTCCTTCGACGACGAGACGAAGAACTACAAGCTCGAGTTCGATTTCGGCCAGGATACCGGCGGTGAGGAAGGCGAAGCGCCCGACTTCTCCGCGCAGGAGCCGGTCGGCGCATGCCCGAAGTGCAAGGGTCGCGTGTTCGAGCACGGGATGAGCTACGTGTGCGAGCACTCGGTGGCCAACCCGAAGACCTGCGACTTCCGCTCGGGCAAGGTGATCCTGCAGCAGGAAATCACGCGCGAGCAGATGGGCAAGCTGCTTGCCGACGGCCGCACGGATCTGTTGCCGAACTTCAAGTCGTCACGCACGGGCCGCAACTTCAAGGCCTTCCTCGTGAAGCAGCCCGACGGCAAGATCGGCTTCGAGTTCGAGAAGAAGGAGCCGAAGGCCGCCGCCGCGAAGAAGACGGCAAAATCGGCGACGAAGGATGCCGAAACCGTGACGGAAGGCGCCGAAGAGAAACCGGCACCGGCTCGCAAGACCGCCGCCCGCAAGACGACGGCGCGCAAGACGGGCTCGTAACGGCCTGACGGCCGGGGTTCTCCCGGCCACGCCGAATTCCGGCAGGCAGCCATAAAAAAAAACGCGGATCGAGCAATCGATCCGCGTTTTTCTTTGCGCCGGCGGCAACCGCCGCCCGGCCATCGCGCCGCTACAGCGGCGACGGCACAGCGACGCGCGGGCGCGGCGAACGCGGCCGGCGCGGCGCCAGGTTCGGGTCGGCCGATTCCGGCTGCTCCGCACGCGTCTCGACACCGATCGGCGCAAGCGCCGAATTCTGCGCGGCCCACTGCTCGCCCATCGTCGCATCGGTCGAGTGGCTGAAATGCTCGACGAGGTGGTCGATGAACGTGCGCACCTTCGCAGGCAGATGGCGCCGGCTCGGGTAAGCGATGTTGATTTCGACCTGCGGCAGCCGGAAATCCGGCAGCAGCCGCACGAGTGCGCCGCGCGCGATGTCGCCACCGATCAGGTAGCTCGGCAGGATCGCGACACCCATCCCCAGCAGCGCGAACTGGCGCAGCATCGCGGTGTTGTTCGCGACGATCACGTTGGTCGGGCGCACGCGCACTTCGCCGTCCGGCCCCGTGAACACGCGCTCGTCGCCCCAGTATTCGGTCGGCAGGCTCAGGCTCGGGTGCTCGGCGAGATGCTCCGGATGGGTCGGCACACCGTGCTTCTCCAGGTAGCTCGGCGTCGCGCACACGGTCATGCAGCCGGTGGTCAGGCGCCGCGTGACGATGCTCGCGCTGCGCATCTGGCGCGTGACGACGATGCCGACGTCGAAGCCTTCCTCGACGAGATCGACCTGCCGGTCGACCAGCGTGAGATCCGGCACCACTTTCGGGAAATTCTCCGTGTACGACTGCAACACGGGCGCGAGGTTATGCAGGCCGAACACGACCGGCGCAACGATGCGCAACGTTCCGACCGGCTCGTGATTGCGCGCAACGACCATCTGCTCGACGTCCTCGAGCTCATCGAGGATCTGGCGAGCACGCTCCAGATAGACCTGGCCTGACTCCGTCAGGGAAAGGCTGCGCGTGGTGCGGTTCAGCAAACGCGTGCCGAGCCGGCCTTCCAGATCGGCGACGTGACGCGTCGCGACCGCGTTGGAGATATCCATTGCACTCGCGGCCCGCGCAAAACTGCCGAGATCTGCAACCTTGACGAACACGCGCATCGACTGCAAATGATCCATAAACGACTCCTGCCGCTGTTACAACTTCAAAAAGATGAAGCAAATGCGTAATTCTCCTACGACAGCGGAAATGATGCAGAGTTGCTCAACAAGGCCGTTGTTGACGATAAAAATAGTCAAAAATCCTCGCCTTCTGCGGATAGTTGATCCAATTATTCTGATTGGAGCAACAATTGGGTGAACCTCGTCGAGTAAGCGGCCGAATCAGGAAGGACGTATTTGATGCGACACAACAGCGCACCCTTCCGCCCACCGCGCAAGCGGCTCCGGGTCAGGCTGCCGCCAATTGCGGCGGAGCGTAACAACCTGTTAAAAAGACACCATGGCGGCGGCCGACGTAGCATCATGTCGGCCCCGGCCGGGCGGGACGGGTGCGCAACGTGCGCCGCCGCCACCGCCGCTTTCAACGCGCGACACCCGCTCACCATGAAAATTGCCATCCTCGACGACTACCAGGACGCCGTCCGCAAGCTGAACTGCTTCGAGATGCTTGCCGACCACGACGTGAAGGTCTTCAACAATACGGTGCGCGGATTGGGACAACTCGCCAGCCGTCTGGCGGAAGTCGAGGCGCTCGTGCTGATTCGCGAACGGACCCCGATTTCGTCGCAACTGCTCGCCAAGCTGCCGAACCTGCGCATGATCAGCCAGACCGGCCGCATTTCGAGCCACATCGATCTCGAAGCCTGTACCGACCGCGGCATCGCGGTGCTCGAAGGCACGGGCTCCCCGATTGCCCCCGCCGAGCTGACCTGGGCGCTCGTGATGGCCGCCCAGCGCCGCATTCCGCAGTACGTCGCGAACCTGAAGCAGGGCGCGTGGCAACAGTCGGGCCTGAAGACGTCGGCCATGCCGCCGAACTTCGGCCTCGGCCAGGTGCTGCGCGGCCAGACGCTCGGCATCTGGGGCTACGGCAAGATCGGCCGGCTCGTCGCCGGCTACGGCAAGGCGTTCGGGATGAACGTGCTGATCTGGGGCCGCGAGCATTCGCTCGAGGCCGCGCGGGCCGACGGCTATACGGCCGCCGAAAGCCGCGAAGCGCTGTTCGAGCAGAGCGACGTGCTGTCGCTGCACCTGCGCATGCATGACGACACGCGCGGGATCGTCAAGCAGGAAGACCTGATGCGGATGAAGCCGACGTCGCTGCTCGTCAACACGAGCCGCGCCGAACTGCTCGAGGAAAATGCGCTGGTCAATGCGCTGTCGCACAACCGTCCGGGGATGGTCGCGATCGACGTGTTCGAAAGCGAGCCGATCCTGCAGGGCTACAGCCTGCTGCGGATGGAAAACGTGATCTGCACGCCGCACATCGGCTACGTCGAGCGCGAAAGCTACGAGCTCTACTTCAGCGCGGCATTCCGGAACATCTTGGCGTTCGACCAAGGCGACATGTCGAGCGTCGTCAACCCGGAAGCACTGACGCCGCGCCGCGTGCGCTGAGTGCAGCGGGCCGCGCCCGCTGCGCGGCCCTGCTTCCTGCTTCCCGTCTTCAGGCGGCCACGCGGCCGCCCGTCATCGCACCGACGCGCGTGAGGAAATGCTCGCCGTCGCGCCGCCCGAGGTCGTACGCATGCCGCATCTGCGACGGGCTCGTGTAATCCCAACTCGAAATCGGCACCTTGCTCGACGGCTGGACATACAACCGCCGCTGCTCGCCATGCGCGACCGTGAACATCTGCGGGCGCGGGTACAACCGCGTGACGAGCACCAGCACGTCGCCCGGCGTCGGGTCGAGCGCATCGACCGGCACGTTGTCGACCATTCCGCCGTCGAGCACGGGCCGGCCGCCGCGGCGCAGCACCGGCGTGAACGGCGGTGTGCAGGACGACTGCAGGATCAGGTCGGCGAGTTCGTCGACGCGCGTGCAGGCCTGCGCGCGCACGAATTCCGGCCGAAAGCCGAGCGTGCGCCCGAGCGACGGGTGCAGCGTCTTGCGCACGTACTTCTCGATGTTGTACGCGACGAGGCCGGCGGCCACTGCGCTGCGCGCGCCGAGCCAGCGCGGCACGTGCGACACGCCGATACGGATCTCCGGCGCCGCGGCAAGCTTCGCGAACGGCTCGCCGTAAATGTCGAGCAGCGCCTGACGGTAAATCCGGTAATGCGGGAACACGGGCTCGCGCCCGAACAGGTTGCCCCAGTACGCGTTCTTCCGGTTGTGGCGCAGCGCCTCTTCGTAATAGCGCATCACCCAGGCGGCGTCGCGCGTATACAGCATGCACGCGGTCGCCGCGCCGGCCGAGATGCCGGTAATCACGCGCGGGCGCAAGCCAAGCGCCGGCTGGGCGACGTCCCAGAAGCCGGCCTGCCACCAGCAGCGATTGCCGCCGCCCGCAAAGACGATCTGGTCGAACATCGCGCCGCTCAGCTGACGAGCGCGTAGGTCGACGTCGCGTGAACGGCCATCTTGCCGTCTTCGTCGAACAGCTCGACTTCGCCGAAGACGAGATTGCGGCCCATCCGCAGCACGCGCGCGGTGACGAGCACGTCGCCCTTGCGCACGGGACGCATGAAGTTCGTGTTCAACGAGACGGTCGTCATCGGCCGGAACTCGCCGAGCGCGGCCGAGATCGCAACCACCATCGCGGTGTCGGCAGCCGCCGTGAACACCTGGCCGCAGATGATGCCGCCCGAATGGCGGAATTCGCCGGAAAACGGCAGGCGCAGCGTGACGCTGTCGTCGCCGATCGACACGGGGACCAGACCGAGCGAGCGGACCCAGGGGGCCAGCAGGCGATCCAGCAATTCGCGGACTGCGTTTTCGTCCATCTTCGAAAGCCCAGAAAGCGTTGCGCGACCGCCGCGCAACACGTGTGGCGTCATCATACCGGGAGCACGGAATCTGCGATCGCTCGTTATCGGACCGACAGCTGCCGTAGTCGTGACGAAATATTTTCAGGAATTTTGCAGAAAGGGCTTGCAAGGCCTCAAATACCCATGCATAATCTTTCTTCTGTTGGGGGCGTTAGCTCAGTTGGTAGAGCAGCGGACTCTTAATCCGTAGGTCGAGTGTTCGAGTCACTCACGCCCCACCAGGAATTCCGAAGCCCGGTTAGCGAAAGCTAACCGGGCTTTTTCCTTTTCCGCCGCCGCACTCGCGACGCGCGCCCTGTCGCGGTACGCCATCGCACGCCCGCTCCGCATCGTTTCCGCTAGAATCGTCCGACAAATATCACACAACCGGCGCAGGCACTGCCGTTTGCCCGCCGGCACTGAGAGAGCATGGGACGTCAGACATGGAAGCATGTAACCGAGACGCGACCATTCAGAGAGCCTGGTTGCGCCGATATCGGCGAGTCCGTCGAGACACGCCACTCCCAAGATCACGCCGGCATCCGCAGTGCGACGCACGAACCGGATCCGGTCATGCCGGGTAAGGACGCGCTCGTCGCCATGGCGCTCGGCGTCGTGCTGCTCGTGCTGGCCGGCATGCTCGCGGTCACGGAGGGCCAGGCGACCGGCCAACTGGTCAGCGCGCCGGGCACGGTCGTGCGCATCGTGCAGGACAGCGACGCGATGCGCGCGTACCGGCCGATCGTCGCGTACCTCGCGAATGACGGACAGCGCCGCGAAGTCGCCGGCAATACCGCATCGACCGTCCCCGCCTACGATATCGGCGAGAACGTCGAGGTATGGCTCGACCCCAGCCACCCCGAACGCCCCGCACTGATCGACGATTTCACGCAACGCTGGTTTCCGGCGGCCGTGGCAACGCTGCTCGCCGTCGCCTCGTTCGCGATCGGCGGCCTCCTGATCGTCGGCGGGCGTCGCCGCCGGACATCCGAGCCACCGCCGGCCCGCTCCGCCCGCAAGCACGCGCGGAGCCGCTGGGATGTCGCGATCGTGCTGATTCCGATCGCGATCGGCACGGGCTTCGTCGCCGGCGCCGGCGCGGCCGGCCTGCGTCAGTGGCAGATCGCGCACCACTACGCACGTTCGACCGGCCATGTCGTCGAGATCGCAAAAAACGCACGCTCGACCCGCTCGCGCACGTCGCTGTATTCGGCGATCGTCGCGTTCACGACCGACAGCGGCCGCCAGATCACGTTCGCCCAGGGCTCGGCGGCGTCGCATCCGGGCCTGCGCGAAGGCGATGCGGTCAACGTGCTGTACGACCCCGTCACGCCCGAGCGCGCGGTCGTCGACCGCTTCTGGGATCGCTGGGGCCTCGCGGCCATCCTGTTCGCGATCGGCGCACCGTTCCTCGCGGCCGGGCTGTTCATCGCCGCGACGCTGTGGCCGGAACACCCGGCGCACGAAGCCGCGCCATGACGCGCGCGCCAGCCGCG
>NZ_JAAGPG010000327.1:0-9435 GCF_017104665.1 Burkholderia sp. Se-20378
CCACCGTGCACGACGTGCTGGCCGCGCGCGGCTTCGACTGGTTCGCCGCGCAGGCCGCCGTGCTGCGCGCGGTGGCGCTCGAACAGGCCGGGCAGGAAGACGACGCGCTGGTCGTGCTCGCCCCTGCGCTCGAATACGGGCAAGGCAACGGGCTCGTGCGCACGTTCGTCGACGAAGGCGCCGTGGCCGAACGCCTGACGGCGCGCGTGCTGAAGCGGGCCGACCGGTTTCCGGCGGTCGGCGCGTGGTATCTGCGCGAACTCGCGCGCGCGTTCGAGGCGGACCGGGCGTCGAATGCCGCACCGACCGCGCGGCCCGGCACCGCCGGCAACCTGAGCGCGCGTGAAGTCGAGATTCTCGATTACGTCGCGCGCGGGCTGTCGAACAAGGAGATCGCCCGCGCGCTGCGCGTTGCGCCGGAGACGATCAAATGGCACCTGAAGAACATCTTCGAGAAGCTCAACGTCACGTCGCGCATCCAGGCCGTACGCAGCGGGCTGGCGCTCGATGCGTCGTCCCGCACGCGCGTCGGCGACGAATAGACGGTGGCGGGCGGCGCGCCGGCGTTGCCCCGGCGCGCTGGGCTCATCGATGCGCGTCGAACGCGGCCACGATCTCGTCGATCGTCGCGCGAATGCGCGCGGTGTGGCGCAGGTCGCGATGCGTGACGAGCCAGACTTCGTACGGCGCTTCCCGCGTCTGCGCGGGCCAGATGCGGGCGAGGCCGTCGCGTTCGCCCATGTGCACCGGCACTTCACCGATGCCGAGGCCCGAGCGCAGCGCGGCGCGCATCATCAGGCTCGAATTCATCCGCCCGACGATGCGCCCTGCCGCGATCGGCTCGCCGGCGATCGCCGGCTTCCGGCTCGCGTCGACATACGGCTGGTAGACGACCAGGTCGTGCCCCGCGAACGCGCTGCCGCGCACCGGCTCGCCGTGCCGTTGCAGATAGTCGTGCGAAGCGAACAGGCCCATGTCCCAGCAGGCGAGGCGGCGCGCGACGAGATCGGGGTTGTCGGGCCGCACGGTGCGCACCGCGATGTCGGCCTCCCGTTTCGCCAGGTTCAGGACTTGAGTCGCCGTGTTCAGCGACACGCATACGTCGGGATGCTTCGCATGCAGCCGCGCGATCGACGGCATCACGAATTCGAGCGCGAGCGCATCGGTCGTCGTGATCTTGACCTCGCCGGCGAGCCGCCGGTCGACGCCCTGCGTCAGCCGGACGAGCTCGTGTGCATGCTGCTCCATCGCCTCGGCGGCGCGCAGCGCCAGCTCGCCGACCGGCGTGGTCAGGTAGCCCTTCGACGAGCGCAGGAACAGCGTGGCGCCGAGCATGTGCTCGAGTTGCGCGAGCCGGCGCCCGACCGTCGCCTGGTCGACCCCGAGCGTTTGCGCCGCGCGGCGCAACGTGCGTTCGCGATGAATCGCGAGGAACACGCGTGCGTCGTCCCAGTTCATCGCTTGTGCTGACTGATGCATTTTTGCATTCCTCGTTCGGCAATTCACTGCGTGCTCGCGAGCGGCACCGTCCCTAGACTGTCTTCACACCCATTGCGATGCCGCGATTCGAGGATGATCCGCGAATCGGCCGCGCATCGACGAACGTTGAGGATCATATCGTGACTGATGACGTGAAACCCCTGCCCGCCGACATGACGGCGATTGAAATCGTGCGACCCGGCGGCCCCGACGTGCTCGTGCCGACCACCCGCCCCGTGCCGTCGCCGGGCCACGACGAAGTGCTGATCCGCATTCATGCGGCCGGCGTGAACGGCCCGGACGTATTCCAGCGCAAGGGACTGTACGATCCGCCGCCCGGCGCATCCGACATTCCCGGCCTCGAGGTTGCCGGTGAAGTCGTCGCGGTTGGCCGCGACGTCACGCGCTTCGCGATCGGCGACGAAGTCTGCGCGCTGATTCCGGGCGGCGGCTATGCCGAATACGCGGTGGCAAACGAGAGCAATACGCTCGCGATTCCCGAAGGCCTCGACATGACGGAAGCGGCAGCGATGCCCGAAACCTTCATGACGGTCTGGCTTAACCTGTTCCAGCGCGGCGGATTCGCCGCCGGCGACAGCGTGCTGATTCATGGCGGCGCGTCGGGCATCGGCACGACCGCGACGATGCTGGCGAAAGCATTCGGCGCATCGACCATCATCACGACCGTGGGCTCGGAGGCGCAGCGCGACGCGAGCCTGCGGCTCGGCGCGGATCTCGCGATCGAGTACCGCAACGAGGATTTCGTCGACGCGGTCAAGCGCTTCACCGACGGCAAGGGCGTCGACGTGATCGTCGACATCATCGCCGGCGACTACGTCGCGCGCAATTTCGCGGCCGCCGCGATGAACGGCCGCATCGTCCAGATCGGCGTGATCAACGGGCCCGCGAAGGAGCTCGACCTGTTCCCGATGCTCACCAAGCGCCTCACCCACATCGGCTCGACGCTGCGCTCGCGTACCTACGAGGAGAAGGCGCAACTCATCCGCGAGCTGGAGGAAGCCGTGTGGCCGCTGATCCGGCAAGGCACGGTGAAGCCGCAGGTCTACCGGACCTTCGATCTTCGCGATGCGAGCGCGGCGCACGCACTGATGGATTCCGGCCGCCACATCGGCAAGATCGTGCTGCGCACGCCGGCTTCCGCCGCAGACGGCAAGCATTCCACATGATCGGCCCGCGCTTCAGCCCCCCGGACGGGGGGCTGAACGCTTCGCGGCGAATGGCGACAATCGGTATCACTGAACATGACGGCGCGCGGCGCGATCGATGGCCCTGGGGCCGGTCGATGCGTGGCGGGCCGCGGTTCTAAACCGAGGCTGCGGTGCGCGGCCGGGCGCGGGTTGGCCCGGTCGTGCGCGTGTGGCGGATGGCGCGCCGGCCGCGATGGACGATGAATCGAAATGGACATGCTTGAAAACATGCGGACCTTCGTGCGTGTCGTGCAGGCCGGCAGCTTCACCGCCGTCGCGAGGCAGGGCGACATCGCGACCGCGCAGGTGTCGCGGGCCGTCGCCAGCCTGGAGGACTACGCGCAGATCCGGCTGCTGAACCGCACGACCCGCAAGATCGCGCTGACCGACAGCGGGCGGCGCTATTTCGAACGCCTGCTGGCGATCCTCGGCGATGTCGACCAGGCGAACGCCGAAGCGCGCAATGCACTGGTTCGCCCGTACGGGCGGCTGCGCGTGCATACGATGCCGGGGCTCGGGCAGAGCCACGTGACCGCATCGGCCGTCGCGTATCAGGCGATCTATCCCGAGGTGTCCGTCGAAATGACGTACTCGCAGCGGCTGCCGAATCTCGTCGAAGAGGGCTACGACGTGTCGGTCGTCACCGCGTCGAGCCTGCCCGATTCCGGCTATATCGCGCACTCGTGCGGCCGGAGCTACAGCGTGCTGGTCGCGTCGCCGGCCTATCTCGCGCGGCACGGCACGCCGCGCAACCCGGCCGAACTCGCGGGCCATACGTGCCTGTGCCTCGATACGCCTGCCGACGCGAATGGCGAATGGCGACTGCACGGCGCCGGCGGCGATGGCGACGGCGAGGTCGTGACGCACACCGTGCTGGCTGCGCCGTTCCACGCGAATGCGCCGGAAGCGCTGTCGATCGCGCTGCGCGCGGGGCTGGGCATCGGCTCGCTCGCGATTTACTCGGTCATCGACGATTTGCGCAGCGGCCGGCTCGTCCGCGTGCTGCCCGATTACCGGCTGACGATGCTCGACGTCTACGCGATGTTTGCGTCCCGGCGTTTCGTGGACGCGAAGATCCGCACCTTTCTCGACCACCTGCGCGCGACGCTGTCGCCCGCGCTGGCAGCCGACGAACACGCGCTCGAATCGATCGCCGCGCCGCGCGGCCGTGCGCGCACCCGTGCGATCTCGGGTGCGGCGGCCTGACCGCTTTCCCCCGCAGTTTCCCCCCGCAGTTACCAATCGTTCCTTGAGGAGATTTCGATGAAGATCCGTCTTGCCTTCGTTGCAGGTTGTGTTGCGCTGTCGCCGATCCTGGTTCATGCGCAGTCTGGCGCGCCCAATGCGGACGTGTCCGGCCCGCAACACGTCACCACGTCGCCGGCTGCGTCGCCCGTCACGTCACAGTCACCGTCGCCGTCGGCGGCGGCACGGTCGGCGAAGAAGGCCGATCGCGCGGCCGATCGCGCGTTCGCGAAGAAAGTCCGCCAGGCGATCACGAAGGCGCCCGGCATCGGCGGCGCACAGGTCACCGTATTCGCAAAGGCGAAGACAGGCGACGTGACGCTGGCCGGGCAGATCACGGACCAGTCGCAGGATCAGGTCGCGGTGGATGCCGCCCGCCAGGTGCCGGGTGTCACGTCCGTGAAAAGCCGGTTGCAGTTGCGTCTCGAAGGCTCGCAGTAACGGGCACGGACCCCGGGCGGCTACGTCCGGGGCATTCGCCCGATGAATGACACGCCGATTTGCACGCCGGTGCCGCTTCGTTGCCGCTCGGCGCGGCGCTGTGTTGCATCACGCGCGATCGCGCTTGTCGTGCATCACCATGATGGTTTGCTGCATGACCGCGCACAGCGTTTCCTTGTCGCCGGTGACGGCGAAGACTTCCGCCTTGGTCACGATCAGCGTCCGCCCCGGCCGGATCACCTCGCCACGGGCGATCAGCTTGTCGCCCGCGGCAGGCGCGACGAGGTTGATCTTGTATTCCACGGTCAGCACCGACGCATCGGCCCCCACCGTGGTCATCGCCGCGTAGCCAGCGGCCGAATCGGCGATCATGCCCACCACGCCGCCGTGGACGAAACCGTGCTGCTGTTCGATGCCCTCCCAGTGCGGTACGTGGATCTCGGTTCGTCCGATGTCGATCAGCGGCATGCGGGCCTGGATCAGGCGCATCGCGTGCTGCTTGTCGAAACTGGCGGCGACGGATTCGAAGTAGTTCGGGTTGAGGGCTTCGGTCATGGCGCTTCGAGTGGGGTGAGCCGGGGTTCATCCGGAATGCAGGGGCGCAAGCCGCACGCGCAACGCTTGCGGGGTGTCCGGAAGCGTAACGCAGAACGGAGGGCGCCCGGGCTGTGCCGGGTGTGCGCCCCGAATGGCCAGCCGGACAGGCGAAGCCCGGCCACGGGCGTTTGTCGAACCGATCCGGACCGGTGCCGTCAGTTCGACTCGCCGCATCTGCGCGGGTGTGGCGCGGGTGGCTTGAACAAGACGCTATTGCGCGTGATGCGACGCAGCGGTAATCGCGTCAATCACCTGGGTGATGACGTAGACAGCCGCGAAGAACAACGCCAGTTTGATCACGGCTTTACCCATATCGGACAAGCGCTGATCGAGTTCACGCGTCGCGAGAGGTGTCTGCTCCCGGGGAGCCCGTTTTTTCAGAGCGGCATATGCAGCGATGACAAAGAATCCCTTTGCAACGAGTCCAGCCGTATGCAGATTCATATTTATTATCCGTTTCGAAGTGCCGGTGATTTTCGAACTCACTTGGTTTATCGACACGATTGCTCGCCGGCTTGAGGGCGGTGTCGCTGTCACGCCGTGACATGCGATCGACAGGTGGTAGCAGGATTATCACCGTACCGGACGGCATTGGGTGAAGGAACGAACATTCATTCGAATTAAAATCACGACTCCCGTTTCCGACGAATATCCGATGCTGATGCTTGTCCTCCACCGGCTTTCCGGCGAGTCGGAAAGCGACCGTGCAAACGTCCGGCGCGTCTTCTTCGAATCCCCTTCATATACGCAATGCGTCGAAGGTCGTTTACCGACAGAAGAAGACGTCGACGATTTTTTCGTCGGCAAGCCGGTTGGGAAGGACGCGGCGGACAAATCGGTGTTCGGATTATTCGTCGGGAAAGACATGATCGGCTGCGCGGACGTCATTCGCGCGTATCCGACCGACGACTGCCTGTGGATCGGCCTGCTGCTGCTTTCGGACGGGCATCGACGCGGCGGTTACGGGAAGGCGGCTTTGGCGTTGCTGGCCGAAATGGCACGGGAATGGGGCCATCGCACGGTGCAACTGGCCGTCATCTCGACCAATCCTGGCGCCGAGGCCTTCTGGCGGCGCGAAGGCTTCGCCGAGATTCGGCGCACGGTGAATCCGAGGTTTACCGGCGACGTGATCGTCATGCAGCGTGCGATCGGGTAGCGGTCAGGCCTGCCCGATCGTCGTCGACCCGGAGCGGATGCCTGCGACCCGGCGAGACGGGGCGTCGAAGTTGCACCCCCCGTCCCGATTCGCGGCGTGATCGAGGTGCGCTTTTCCGTGGGC
Source organism: Burkholderia sp. Se-20378 (assembly GCF_017104665.1). NCBI lineage: Bacteria > Pseudomonadati > Pseudomonadota > Betaproteobacteria > Burkholderiales > Burkholderiaceae > Burkholderia > Burkholderia sp. Se-20378. The sequence continues at coordinate 6,250 of NZ_JAAGPG010000327.1, forward strand.
GGTCGTGGCTGACGTACCGCGCGGGTAACGGTGATCGATGACGTGTGGCGCGCGTCATGCCCGTGAATCCACCGCCGGCCTTCCCGGTGCCGGGATGGGCACGTCCGGGTGTGCCCGGCAGGGCCGGTCGCAGTTGTTTCATACGCGACTCGGCCTGCCCGGCTGGCGCGCTGCGGCCTCAGATGCGATCCAGCAGCACCAGTATGACGACGATGATGACGATCATCCCGACGGTGCTCGAAGGCCAATAGCCCCAACTTCGGCTGTGCGGCCATGCGGGAAATGCACCGACGAGTATGAGAATCAGGATGATGACAAGGATCGTACCGAGCATCGCACCCCTCCTGGAACGGATTGGACATCGCGGTTCTCCCGCCGGAGGCGACAGGAGCAAGGCGTGTGCCGCGCTGGCGCCCGCCGGGTAACGGCAAGGCCTGCGGAGGGGGTGAATTCACGAAATGAATACCCCCGGATTCAGAAAATAAAGTTTAAAAATGCGTCCCTGCCCCCTATGCTGAATCCTTCTGATCTGGCGGGCATGCGATGGCTGAACTTTTTCTGGTACGGCACGGGCAGGCGTCCTTCGGCACGGACGACTACGACCGGTTGTCCGCGGCGGGCGAGCAGCAGAGCGTCTGGCTCGGCGAATACTTCGCGCAGCAAGCGCTCACATTCGACCGCGTGATCTGCGGCACGCTGAACCGCCACGCGCAGACGGTCGACGCGATCCTGCGCGGGATGGGCCGCGAAGGCGCGCCGGTCGACCGCCACCCGGGCCTGAACGAATACGACTTCCACGGGCTGTTCGCGGCCGCCGCGCACGACTACCCGGACATCGCCCGCCTCGCGGCCGGCTCGATGAAGGAGCATTTCCGCGCGCTCCGGCAGGTGCTGCAGCTCTGGTCGGAAGACAAGCTCGGCGATTCGGCCCCCGAGACCTGGGCGCATTTCCAGCAGCGCGTGGCCGAGGCCCGCGCGGCGATCCGCCACGGCGGCGGCCAGCGCGTGCTGGCGGTGAGTTCCGGCGGCCCGATCGCGGTCACCGTGCAGCAGGTGCTGGCCGCCCCGCCCGCGAGCGCGATCGCGCTGAACCTGCAGATCCGCAACAGCAGTCTTTCGCAGTTTTTCTTCAACGCCGATGCGTTCCACCTCGCGTCGTTCAACGGCATCCCGCATCTCGAGGATCCCGAACGACACGCGCTGCGAACCTACGGCTGACCCACGAACGATCGCGACGATGACGAACCCTACCCAGCAACTCGACGTAGCCCGCCTCACGCGCTATCTGGAAGCGCACGTGCCGGGCTTCGAAGGCCCGGTCGACACGGAGAAGTTTGCCGGCGGCCAGTCGAACCCGACTTTCCTGCTGCACGCAAAGAGCGGCCGCTACGTGCTGCGCCGCCAGCCGCCGGGCGAACTGCTGAAGTCCGCGCATGCGGTCGACCGCGAATTCCGCGTGCTCAGTGCGCTGTCGGGCACCGCGGTGCCGGTCGCGCGTCCGTATCACCTCTGCGAAGACCGCGACGTGATCGGCAGCATGTTCTACGTGATGAGCTACGAGGACGGCCGGATCTTCTGGGACCCTGCGCTGCCGGAACTGCCGAAGGCCGATCGCGCGGTGTGCTACGACGCATTGCTGCAGACGATGGCCGCGTTGCACGACGTTGATGTCGACGCAGTGGGCCTTGCCGACTACGGCCGCCCCGGCAACTACTTCGAGCGTCAGATCGGCGTGTGGACGAAGCAGTATCGCGCGGCGGAAACCGAGCGCCTCGACGCGATGGAGACGCTGATCGACTGGCTGCCGAAGGCGTGCCCCGCCGACACGGGCCGGCCGACGCTCGTGCATGGCGATTTCCGGATCGACAACCTGATGTTCGCGCGCGACAGCTATCGCGTGCAGGCCGTGCTCGACTGGGAACTGTCGACGCTCGGCAACCCGCTCGCCGATCTCGCCTATCTCTGCATGTGCCTGCGGCTGCCGTCCGGCGGGCAGGTGCGCGGGCTCGCGGGCCAGGATCGCGCCGAGCTCGGCGTACCGGACGAAGCGGCGATCGTCGCGCGCTATTGCGAACTGCGCGGCATCGAGCCGATCCGCGACTGGCATTTCTACCTCGCCTTCAGTTTCTTCCGGCTCGCGTCGATCGCGCAGGGCGTGAAGGCGCGCGCGCTGCAGGGCAATGCGTCGAGCGAACAGGCGCTGCGCGTCGGCGCGATGGCCGGGCGGCTCGCCGAACTGGCCGTCGGCGTGATCGACGCGCATCGCTGAAGCGGCCGGGCACGACACCACATCAATGGAGGAGCACAGCAACATGGCAACGAATCTGTTCGACCTGACGGGCAAGATCGCCCTGGTGACGGGCGCGAGCCGCGGCATCGGCGAGGAAATCGCGAAACTGCTCGCGGAGCAGGGCGCGCACGTGATCGTGTCGAGCCGCAAGCTCGACGACTGCCAGGCCGTGGCCGACGAGATCGTCGCGGCAGGCGGCCGCGCCGAGGCGCTGGCCTGCCACGTCGGGCGGCTCGAAGATATCGCCGCGACGTTCGAGCACATCCGCGGCAAGCACGGTCGACTCGACATCCTCGTGAACAACGCGGCCGCGAACCCGTATTTCGGGCACATCCTCGATACCGACCTCGCCGCGTACGAGAAGACGGTCGACGTGAACATCCGCGGCTACTTCTTCATGTCGGTCGAGGCCGGCAAGCTGATGAAGGCGCACGGCGGCGGCGCGATCGTGAACACGGCGTCGGTGAATGCGCTGCAGCCGGGCGACCGGCAGGGCATCTACTCGATCACGAAGGCCGCGGTCGTCAACATGACGAAGGCGTTCGCGAAGGAATGCGGGCCGCTCGGCATCCGCGTGAACGCGCTGCTGCCGGGCCTCACGAAGACGAAGTTCGCGGGCGCGCTGTTCGCCGACAAGGACATCTACGAAACCTGGATGGGGAAGATCCCGCTGCGCCGCCATGCGGAGCCGCGCGAAATGGCCGGCACGGTGCTGTATCTCGTGTCGGACGCGGCGAGCTACACGAACGGCGAATGCATCGTCGTCGACGGCGGCCTGACGATCTGAGCGCGCGATGAAGATCGACAGCTACGCAGGGCAGGCCGTGATGATCACCGGCGCCGCGAGCGGCTTCGGCGCGTTGCTCGCGAGCGAGCTGGCCGCGATGGGCGCGCGG
>NZ_JAAGPG010000328.1:0-9518 GCF_017104665.1 Burkholderia sp. Se-20378
CCCCGGACGGCTTCGACCTGTTTGCGGCCCAGGCGGCGGCGGCCGCGTATGCGCGCGGTTCGGCGTCGGCCTCGGCTGGCGGCCCGGCGACGCATGCGCTGGATACCGACGACGAGGCGCTGTCATGAGCATGACGTCCCGCAAGCGCGCGGCCGCGCTCGTCTACGATCCGAAGGGCGGCGATGCGGCGCCGCGCGTGGTCGCGAAGGGCTACGGCGCGCTCGCCGAGATGATCGTCGCGCGCGCACACGATGCCGGGTTGTACGTGCATACGGCGCCGGAGATGGTGTCGCTGCTGATGCAGGTCGACCTCGACGACCGGATTCCGCCGCAGCTCTACCAGGCGGTCGCGGATCTGCTCGCGTGGCTGTACTCGCTCGACCGTACCGAGCCCGCGCCGGACGACGCCGCACCGCGCTTTCCGCTGCCGCCACTGCGCTGAACAGCTCGGCATCGCGCGATTTCTTACGAAATACCGTCTCGACCTTGCAAGATCATTCTGTCGATATTTTCCTTCTATCTGACGGTATTGCGGCGCAACGCGCCTGCTTCTTCTGAATTCCCTTTGCTATCAGGCTTGCCGTCACGTAGCCGGGCGGATTGAGCCGGCAATCAACTTGTGTAATGATATCCATTCTCATTTTCATGCTGCTCGGGCGGCGCGCACGCTTTGCGCGCCGCCCGTTGTTTTGAACGAATGGAAACTCTCGCGTGAACGCGCCCGAAACGATCACTCCGCCCCGGACGGGTACTTCCCGCGCGGGCGTCACCGTGCTGCACCCGGCGGCCCGCCCGCTGAGCGACGACGAACTGGCTGCGCGCCGTCAGCGTTCGCGCCGCGCGACCTTCATCAAGTGGCTGCGCAAGGTGCATGGCTGGGTCGGGCTGTGGGGCGCGGTGCTCGGGCTGCTGTTCGGCGTGACGGGCGTGCTGCTCAACCACCGCGCGCCGCCGCTGAAGATTTCGACCGGCGAGCCGCAGGTCGAGGAGATGCAGATCGCGCTGCCGGATCCGGCGCCGAAGACGCCCGCCGCGATGACGAAGTGGCTGCAGCACGAACTGCATTTCGACGGCAAGCCGGGCCGCATGCGCAAGGAGCCCGCGCAGCCGGTGGCGTGGGGCGATAAACGCGTGATGCAGCCGGAGCACTGGCAGATGGGCCTGTTCGGCCCGCACCAGAACCTGCAGGCCGAATACTGGGTCGGCAACGGCTACGTCGCGGTGAAGCGCACGGGCAACACGTTCCTGACGACGCTGAACAACCTGCATCGCGGCGTCGGGATGAATCTCGGCTGGGTGCTGCTGATGGACACGATCGCGGGTTCGCTGATCCTGCTGTCGCTGACCGGCGTGCTGCTGTGGACCGAGCTGAACAAGCGCCGCACGGTCGGCGTCGTGCTGGTGGTCGGTTCGGTCGCCGCGGCGCTGGCCGCCGGCCTGACCTGATCGGCGACACGCGCCGGCCTGGCGCCGGCGTGTGTCGTTTCGCTGGCTTCGTCTGCTTCGCCCGTCGCGGACGCGTACCCGGCGCAATCGTGCGCCGGCGTCGACAGTGATCAGAGGCCGCAGGCCGCGCCGCTGTTCGCCGCGATTTCGCGCGCGGCCTTCGCACCCTCGACCTGCAGGATCGTCGGCAGCGACACGTTGTTCTTCGCGGCGGTGATCTCGGCGAGGATCGAGATCGCGATTTCCGGCGGCGTCCGGCTGCCGATGTAGATGCCGGCTGGCCCATGCAGCCGGCCCAGTTCCGCTTCGTTCAGGTCGAATTCGCGCAGCCGCTCGCGCCGCGCTGCGTTGTTGCGCCGCGAGCCGAGCGCGCCCACGTAGAACGCGGGCGTCTTCAGCGCCTCCATCAGCGCGAGATCGTCGAGCTTAGGATCGTGCGTGAGCGCGATCACGGCCGAACGCGCATCGAGGTTCATGTCGAGCACCGTATCGTCGGGCATCGTGTGCACGACGCGTGTGCCCGGCACGTCCCACGCATCCGTGTATTCCTCGCGCGGATCGCACACCGTCACCTGGTAGTCGAGCCCGACCGCGATCTGGCATAGATAGCGCGACAACTGGCCGGCGCCGATCACGAGCATCCGGTAGCGCGGCCCGTGGATCGTCACGAGCCGCTCGCCGTCGAACGCGAGCCCGTCGGCCGCCTGCGCGGGCGACAGCGATGCGCGGCCGGTCGCGAGCGTCATCGTGCGCGTGACGAGGCGGCCGGCCTCGACTTCCGCGCACAGCGCGGCAATCCCGCTGTCGCGCGTGAGCGGCTCGAGCACGAGCTGGATCGTGCCGCCGCACGGCAGCCCGAAGCGATGCGCTTCCTCGGCCGTCACGCCGTACTTGAGCGCTTCCGGGCGCGCGTCGGCCGCGATCCCGCTTGCGTGCACACGGGCGATCAGGTCGTCCTCGATACACCCGCCGGACACGGAGCCGACCACGAGCCCGTCCTCGCGCACCGCGAGCATCGCGCCTTCGGGGCGGGGCGACGAGCCCCACGTCTTCACGACCGTCACGAGCAGCACGCGGCGCCCTTCTTCGAGCCAGCGCGCGCTGGATTTCAATACATCGAGATCGACGCTTTCCATCATCTTCTTCCTGTTGCCGGGCGACACCGCCGCTGCGGGCCGCCGTTTGATGGCGCGATTATGAACCGGCCGCGGCAAGCGTGCAGGCGACGGGGAAGGCGTAAAACGGGGAAGGGACAAGCGGAGCGGCGAGGAGCGCGGGCAGGGCGGCCACGGACGGGCCGCCGGCAGGTCGCCGGGCGGACGCATCCGCCCGGCGGGTCGCTACGTCAGAGCGAGCCCAGGTACTGCGTCAGGTTGCGGATGTTGTTGTCGTACGCGTTCGGCGAGCCAAGCTCGACGCCGCCGCTGCGCACGTAGTACTCGAACGGCACGGAGCGGGTGCCGAAGAACGGCAGGAAATTGTCCGGTTGCAGCGTCGTGCCGTTCAGGCCGATCGCCCAGTTCCGCGACTTGTACAGCTCGAGCTCGCGGATCGTCGCCTGGACCTGGTTCGTCTCCGACGCGCGAATCGCGGCGATGCGCTGCGTCAGCGTCTCGATGTTCGCCTGATATGCGCTCGGTTCGCCGACCGAAACGCCACGCGCACGGACGTAGTAGCTGAACGGCAGGTTGCGCTCGGTGAAGAACGTCAGGAAACCGTCCGGCGCCAGCGTATCCCCGTTCAGTCCGATCGCCCAGTTCTTGCTTTGATAATCCCTGAGCCCCGCGATCGTCTGGTTGGCCGCGCTGATTTCGACCTTCGCCGTGACGTTGACCAATGTATTGCTCATGACAGACCTCTCTGGTTCTTGTTGAACTTCGGACAGGTGCAGCGACATGCCTCCGGATGGAGGCAATAAAATACCCTCGGCCGGATTATCCGGTCGTGATAATTTTTAATTAAAAAGATGCTGAAAATTCTTTTATGAACGCGCTATGAATTTGTGTTTTATAAAAAGGCGCTTCGATGAAATCGATTGCATCCCGCCGCGCTCCTGCTGCGGCTTGTTCCCCGTCTGGTCCAAGCGGGGCGGGCGTTTGCGATCGGCCGACCTGAATACTAGGTTGGCGAATGCAAGAGTTCAATGTCGGTCGCGTTATTATTTTCTTCTATTCATATTCAATTCAATCGAATTACATTTTTAATCGATTAATATGCCGATCCGAATCGAATATATCGGCATTCGGAAAATGGCCAATGGAAACGGGAATTGACGCGCGGATCGTTGCAGGAAAAGCAACGCGCCGGGTGAGCGAAGGGAGGGGAGGGTGCGGGGCCGACGTCCGGCCCCGCGGGTGCGCACCGTGCCGCGTGCGGCACGGCGGCGCTCAGTGCGCGTCGTGGTGACCGTGCGCGAGCTTCGAGTGGTGGCGCGAGTACAGGAAGTAGATCACGAGGCCGATCACGAGCCAGATGCCGAATGCGGCCCACGTGATGGGCTGCAGGTTCAGCATCAGGAACAGGCATGACGCGACCGCGAGGATCGGCACCACGGGCACGCCGGGGCAGCGGAACGCACGCGGCAGGTCGGGGTGCGTGCGACGCAGCACGAGCACCGCGATCGACACCATCGAGAACGCGGCGAGCGTGCCGATGTTGATCAGCTCGGCGAGCACGTTGAGCGGCACGAGCGCGGCGATCAGCCCGAAGAACAGACCGACGAGCCAGGTCGTCAGGAACGGCGTCGCGTAGCGCGGGTGCACGCGCGACAGCGTCGCGGGCAGCAGCCCGTCGCGCGACATCGCGAAGATCACGCGCGTCTGGCCGTAGCTCATCACGAGGATCACGGTCAGCATGCCGAGCACGGCGCCGAGATCGATGAAGCCTGCGACCCACGTCTCGCCGGCCTTCTGCAGCGCGTACGAGATCGGGTGCGAGATGTTCGCGTACTGGGCCGACGGCACGATGCCGGTCGCGACCGCGGCGACCGTCACGTACAGCACCGCGCACACCGCGAGCGACGCGATGATGCCGATCGGCAGGTCGCGTTTCGGATTCTTCACTTCCTCGGCCGCCGACGACACCGCGTCGAAGCCGATGAACGCGAAGAACATCACGGCCGCCGCGCCGAACACGCCGTTCCAGCCGTGCGGCATGAACGGCTGCCAGTTCGCGGGCGTCACGTGGAACACGCCGACCGCGATCACGAGCAGCACGACCGACACCTTGATGAACACCATGATGTTGTTGATGCGGGTCGACTCGCGGATGCCGATCGACAGCAGCGTCGTAATCACGATCATCACGAGGAACGCGGGCAGGTTGAACCACGTGACGACGCCCGGCACCGCGCCGGGCGCGGCCGTCAGCACGGTGGGCAGCGTCAGCCCGAAGCCCTGCAGCAGCGACTGCAGGTAGCCTGACCAGCCGACCGACACGGCCGACGACGCGAGGCCGTATTCGAGCATCAGGTCCCAGCCGATGATCCACGCGACGAGCTCGCCGAGGGTGGCGTACGAATACGTGTAGATCGAGCCGGCGACGGGGATCGTCGACGCGAACTCCGCGTACGACAGCGCCGCGAGGCCGCATGCGATCGCGGCGATCACGAACGACAGCATCAGTGCGGGGCCGGCTTGTACGGCGCCGGTACCGGTCAGCACGAAGATGCCGGTGCCGATGATCGCGCCGATGCCGAGGAAGGTGAGGTCGATCGCGCCGAGCGCTTTCTTGAGCCCGGCGGCATGCGCGCCGGCGATCATGCGATCGACGTTTTTCTTGCGGAAGAGAGACATTGCGGATGAATCGCCAGCGCGCGCAGGCGCGGTAGCGCTGACTGAGTGAAAACCCGTAATTTTAGCCGATTTGGCGCCCAAGACCCGCTGCAGCGCAGCGGTGCGTCACGAAATCGTCCGATAAAACAAGCGCTTGCGCATCAGACGGGCGGCCGCGGGCGGCGGCGCGGCATGCGCCGCGTCGCGGGATCGGGTGAACCGGGGGGCGGGAAAATCAGGCGCCGGCCGTGGGCGCCATGTCGACGAGCCGGTTGCTCATCACGTAGAACGTGAGTTCCGCGTTGTTCGACAGCCGCATCTTCTCGAGCAGCCGCGACCGGTACACGCTCACCGTCTTCACGGACAGCGACAGCGTGTTCGCGATGTCGGTGAGCCGCTTGCCCGACGCGAGCATGCAGAGCGTCTGGTATTCGCGGTCGGACAGCTTCTCGTGCGGCAACGGCTCGTTCTCGAACGACACGTATTCGGCGAGCGCCTCGGCCATCGCGGGGCTCACGTACTTGCGGCCGGCCGCGACCTGCTGGATCGCGCCGATCATCTGCGCGGCGTTGACCGTCTTCGACAGATAGCCGGCAGCGCCGGCCTTCAGCGCGCGCACCGCGTACTGATCCTCGCGGTACATCGAGAACATCAGCACCGGCGTGCGCGGCAGCTTGCGCTTGAGGCGCTTGAGCACTTCGATGCCGTTCGTGTCCGGCAGCGAGATGTCGAGCAGGATCACGTCGAATTCCTGTTTGTCGACGGCGGCCATGGCGTCGCCGCCGTTCTCGGCCTCGGTGACGTCGCGTGCGACGCCACGGTCGATCAGCAACTGGCGGATCCCTTGCCGGACGATCGCGTGATCGTCCACGAGCAGGATGTTCAGGCTCATGACGACCTCACGAAAGCAACGCGCGGCGGGCCGCGACGGGCACCGCGAGCAGCGAATCCCAAGCGAAGCGCGCGGTGACGCGCGTGCCGTGGCCGGGTTCCGGCGTGGCCGTCCCGAAGCTGCCGCCGAACGCCTCGCAGCGGGCGCGCATGCCGGCGAGACCGTAGCCGGTGCGACGGCTTCGGGAGAAACCGGTCCCATCGTCAGAGACAATCAATGACAGGTGCGTGCCGTCGGTGGCGATCCGCACGTCGACCGACGTCGCGCGTGCATGCTTCGCGACGTTCGACAACGCTTCCTGCGCGACGCGGAACACCGCGAGCGCGCTGGCGCCGGCGATCTGCGTCAGGCGTGCGTCGGCCGCACAGACGAAGCTGGTGCGCAGGCCCGTGCGTGCCGCATGGGTGTCGGCCCACGACGACAGCGCGCCGACCAGGCCCGCGTCGAGCGCCGGCGTGTCGCGCTCGTCGATCAGCCGGCGATTCGCGTCGGTCGCGGCGTCGAGCGCCTGCTGCGCAAGCTCCAGCGCGCGCAGGCAACCATCCGGCGCATCGGCCGGCAGCCACGTTTGAACGTTTGCGAGCGCGAAACGCGCAGCGGTCAATTCGGCGCCGAGTCCGTCGTGCAGCTCGCCTGCCAGGTGGCGGCGGGCCGCTTCGTCGGCGGCGAGCAACTGGGCAGACAGCGCTGCGATCCGCGCGGCGGAGGCACCGCGTTTCGACGCGGTGTCGGCAATGGGCGGAGTCGCGACGCAGCCCGGCACGAGCTGTTGCGACGGGAACGGGGCGTGAGCGCCCAAAGGCGCGCTAAGCGACGTATCCATGACTCTCCCTGCTGTCAGAAAGCGGTTCAGACACCGGCTGGCTGCGTGGATCGGCTGCCGTTTTGATGACGGTCGCCGCCAGAGAATCGCCCCCTGCCGAGGTAACAAAAGTTACGTCTTGTAACACTTGCATCCGACCCTTCCACTCTCATCCGAACGGCAACCACGCGCGGCGAATAATATCTCAAAATTTCCGAAAAGGTCATGTCAGGCGGACATTTAAGGGTAAATGTGAATAATCGGAATGAAGGTGTTGTAGGAAAAACACTGACACCCGAGCACCGGACGATGACGTATCCAAATGTAACTATTTGAGATGGGATGATCCCAATTTGTTACGAATTCGCCAAGTAGGGATGAAAAAAAACCGGAGCTTTCGCTCCGGTTCTTGACGACGCGCAAATTTGGGGATCGATCAGTCCACGAACGCGCGCTCGATCACGTAGTGGCCCGGCGCGCTGTTCTTGCCTTCGACGAGGCCGGCCTGCTTCAGCAGGTCGGTCGTGTCCTTCAGCATCGCGGTGCTGCCGCACAGCATCACGCGGTCGTTTTCCGGCGAGAACGGCGGGACGTCGAGATCCGTGAACAGCTTGCCCGTTGCGATCAGGTCGGTGATCCGGCCTTCGTTGTCGAACGCTTCGCGCGTGACCGTCGGGTAGTAGACGAGCTTTTCCTTGATGATGTCGCCAAGGTACTCGTGGCCCGGCAGGTCGTGCTTGATGAAGTCCATGTACGCGAGCTCGCCCTTCAGGCGGCACGTGTGCGTCAGGATCACCTTGTCGAAACGGTCGTAGATGTCCGGATCGCGGATGATCGACATGAACGGCGCGAGGCCCGTGCCCGTCGACAGCATCCACAGCGTCTTGCCCGGCAGCAGGTTGTCGGCGACCAGCGTGCCCGTCGGCTTCTTGCCGATCAGCACCGTGTCGCCCACCTTCAGGTGCTGCAGGCGCGACGTCAGCGGGCCGTTCTGCACCTTGATGCTGAAGAATTCGAGATGCTCTTCGTAGTTCGGGCTGACGATCGAGTAGGCGCGCGCGAGCGGCTTGCCGTCGACCTCGAGGCCGACCATCGTGAATTCGCCGTTGTTGAAGCGCAGGCTCGCCTCACGGGTGCAGGTGAAGCTGAACAGCGTGTCGGTCCAGTGATGGACGGATTGGACGGTGGCGGTGTCGTATTTGCTCATGGCTTTGAAAACGGACGCGCGTAGCGAACGCGAGTAACGGGCCCAAAAACGGGCAAAAAACCGAGTGCGACGGCCCGATCGAGGATCGGCCGGCCGGCGCGTCGGACACGCGCCTTCTCGATGACAGACGATTGAGGAACTCGTTATTTTACCCTGTTGACGCAGTTCGCGGGCTTGACCCCCGTGGCCGCGCGGATTTGGCGCAACGAATTATTTCAATCTGCTTTCAATTTTTCAGCGCTCGGCCGCGAGTTTCGCGCCGAGGCCGACCAGCGCCACGCCGCACAGTGCGTCGAGCGGGCGCCGCACGCGCCGGTAGCCGCGCTGCGCGCGCGGGCTTGCGAACAGGTATGCGACGCACGAATACCAGCCGGCCGACAGCACGCCGATCGTCACCAGCACCGCGCCGTTGAACCACAGCGGCACGTGCGCGGGCAGCATCGCCGCGAACACGCTGGTCCAGAACGCGCACGATTTCGGGTTCGTCAGGCAGGTGAACAGGCCGCTGCGATACGCGCGCAGGTAGTCGCGTGCATGCGGCGCGGCCAGCGGCGCGCGTTCGTCGGGCGCGTCGGCCGGCGCCGTGTCGCGGCGCACGCCCGAGCGCAGCAGCTTGAAGCCGAAATACACGAGGTACACGGCACCGCCGATCCGGATCGCCTCGTACAGCCATTCGACCTGGTGCAGCACGGCCGCGAGGCCGAGCATCGCGAGCGTCGCCCACGCGATCGACGCGGTGCCGACGCCGAGTGCCGATGCGGCGCCGAGGCTGCGCCGGCCCGCGAGCGACAGTTGCGAAATCATGAAGAAATTCGGGCCGGGGGTGATCGCCGCGACGAGATAGACGACGGCGATTTGCAGCAGGATCGGCAGGTAGGTCATGGCGGCGCGGCCCGGCGGCGGGGCGGAGCGGAATGGGCAAGGCGTTAATGTAGCGCGCGCCGCGCGGCCGCGCTTTGGCGGCGCTTAATCCCGTTGATGTCCGGCGGGTATCCGGCCGGGATCGGGGAACGTTATTGCGGATCGAGGCGCAGGCGCGCGATGTACGGCAGGTGGTCCGACAGCCACGCGGCCTCGCCGGACGGGGCGCGCCATTCGAGCGGCGTCAGCCCGCGCACGAACATCTTGTCGAGCGCGAGCGCCGGCGAGAACGCAGGGAACGTGCGGCCCGATTCGCCGAGCAGCGTCGCGACCTCGGACAGCCCGATCTCGCCGAACAGCGCGACCGAATCGTTGCGCCAGTCGTTGAAGTCGCCGGCGAGCATCAGCGGGCCGTCGCCTGCGTTGCGCACGATCCAGTGCGCGATCCAGTGCATCTGGCGCAGCCGTGCGGCGCGCGTGAGCGCGAGGTGCGCGCACAGCAGCGTGACCGGGCGGGCGCCCGCGAGGGTCGCGCGG
>NZ_JAAGPG010000329.1:0-9673 GCF_017104665.1 Burkholderia sp. Se-20378
CCGCGAGTTGCTGCGGCGGCCGGTCGAACAGGATCGCGAGCGCGTGGCGGTTCTCGGTGCGCTGCTGGATCAGTTGCGTCTGCGCGGCGCGTTGCGCGGCGAGGCTCTGTTCGGCCTGCGCAAGGTCGAGCCCCGATACGGCGCCGGCCGTGTGCCGCGACCGGACGACCGCGAGCGTGCGGACCGCATACGCGATGTTCGCGTCGCCGAGCGCGATCTGCCGGTTCAGATAGCCGATCTGCCAGTACAGCGACGCGGTCGTGCCGATCAGCGACAGCCGCGCGGCTTCGAGATCGGCGGCCGTCGCATTGGCCTCCCAGCGCGCGGCGTCGCGCAGCGCGGCCAGCCGGCCCCACAGGTCGATTTCATAGCTGAGCGAACCGGTTACGCCGCTCGTCCGGCTCATCTGGTGCGTATCGAGCGTGCGCGATACGGCGCCGTTCGCGCCGAGCGAGACGGTGGGCGTCAGGTTCGTATCCGCGAGCCCGGCCTGCAGTTGCGCACGGTATACGCGGATCGCCGCGATCGCGAGGTCGTTGTTGGCGCGCAGCGCGTCGTCGATCAGCGCGTCGAGTTGCGGATCGCCGAAGCTGCGCCACCAGTCGCGCGTGGTGGCCGGTGCGCTGGCCGCGACCGGTGCTTCCCAGTTCGCGGGCATCGCGACGGCGGGCAGCGGTTCATGGCGCGCGCCCGCACAGCCGGCGAGCAGCGCGGCCGCGCACGCGAATGCGCCCAGGCGGTGAAGCGGTGAGGAATGCGTCATGGCGGGCCTTGCGTCAGTCGCGCGCGAGCGCATCGATCGGATCGAGCCGCGACGCGTTGCGCGCGGGCATGAAGCCGAATATCACACCGGTGAGCGTCGAGCAGACGAACGCGGTCACGATCGCGCCGGCCGAGAACACCATCTTCCACTGCGCGACGAACATCGAGAACAGTGCGCCGAGCCCGAACGACAGCGCGATGCCGATCGTGCCGCCGAGCAGGCAGACGAGCACGGCTTCGACGAGAAACTGCTGCAGGATGTCCGACTGGCGCGCACCGACCGCCATCCGGATGCCGATTTCGCGCGTACGCTCGGTGACCGACACCAGCATGATGTTCATCACGCCGATCCCGCCGACGACGAGCGAGATCACGGCGATCAGCGACAGCAGCAGCGTGAGCGACTGGCCGGTCTTCTCGACGGTCTTCACCACGCTGTCCATGTTGTACGTGAAGAAGTCCTTGCGGCCGTGGCGCTGCGTCATCAGCTTTTCGAGGCTTTTCTCCGCGGCGGCGCTCGGCTGCCCGTCGCGCACGCGCACGGTGATGCTGTCGAGATGGCGCTGCCCGAAGAGACGCCCGCTCGCGGTGGTGTACGGCACCCATACGTTCAGGCTCTTCACGCTGCCGAACGCGCTTTTCTTGTCGGCCGTCACGCCGATCACGACGCACGGCACGTTGTCGACCAGGATCACTTCGCCGATCGGGTTGCGCGTCGCGCCGAACAGCTTGCGGCGCGTGTTCTGGTCGATTACGGCCACCTGCACCTGGCGACGTACCGCGTCCTCGTCGAAGGCGACACCCAGCGCGAAGCGCATCCCGCGCGCCTGGAAGAAGCGGTCGCCGACGCCGCTCACGAGCGCATTGACGTCGACGTTGCGGTAGCGCAGCAGCAGCGTGCGCGACGTTTCGGGCGTCGCGCTGTCGACGTACGGCTGCTCGGCGAGCGCGGCGACGTCGGCGGGCACGAGCGTCTGGATCGCGTCGGCGCGGCTGTCGCCCCAGTCGGTGCCCGGATAGATGTTGATCGTGTTCGTGCCGATGCTGCCGATCTCGTCGAGCATGTAGCGCTTCGCGCCTTCGCCAATCGCGACGATCGACACGACCGACGTGATGCCGATGATGATGCCGAGCATTGTCAGCAGCGTGCGCAACCGGTGCGACACGAGCGCGATCCATGCCATCCGGCAGGCCTCGGCGAAGCGGCCGGAGCCGGCCGCGAAGCGTCGCGTGCCGGTATCGGCATGTGGATCGGTGTCGACGGCCGTGGGCGTCAGCGTGTCGTGGCGATCAAGTGAGGGTGACTCGCCGGCGGCTGCTTCGGTCGCTTCTGCCGCTTCCGCTGCATCGGCGCCCGCTTCCGCGAGGGCTTCCGCATAGTGCCGGTTCGGCCGGTCGGCGACGATCTCGCCGTCACTGATCTCGATGATGCGCTTCGCATGGCGCGCGACGGCCTTGTCGTGCGTGACGATGACGATCGTATGGCCGAGCGCGTTCAGCTCGTGCAGGATGCGGATCACGTCCTGGCCGCTTTTCGTGTCGAGCGCGCCGGTCGGTTCGTCGGCGAGGATCACCTGGCCGCCGTTCATCAGCGCACGCGCGATGCTCACGCGCTGCTGCTGGCCGCCGGACAGTTGCCCGGGGCGATGGTGCGCACGATCCGCGAGCCCGAGGCGCGCGAGCAGTTCGCGTGCGCGTGCATGCCGCTCGGCGCGCGGCGTGCCGGCATAGATCGCGGGCATTTCGAGGTTCGCGACCGCGTCGACGTGCGGCAGCAGGTGGTAGCGCTGGAACACGAAGCCGAAGTGTTCGCGGCGCAGTTGCGCGAGCTCGTCGCTGTCGAGCATGTGCGTGTCGCGTCCGCCGACCGTGTAGGTGCCTTCGCTCGGGTGGTCGAGGCAGCCGAGGATGTTCATCAGCGTCGACTTTCCGGAGCCCGACGCGCCGACGATCGCGACGATCTCGCCCGCGTGGATCGACAGGTTGACGTTGTTCAGGACAACGACATCCTTGTCGCCCGCCGGAAAGCGTCGGGTGACGGCAGCGAGTTTCAGCAAGGGCTGGCTCATCGTCACACCACATCCGCCAGCGGTGCGTGGTCGTCACCGGCCGCTTCGCCGATCACGACGCGTTCGCCGTCCTTCAGGCCGGCCAGCACTTCGACGCGCACGTTGTTGTTGATGCCGATGCGGACGTTGCGCGTTTCCGTGCTGCCGTCGGCGCGCAGCACGCGTACCGCATAGGTGCCGTCCTTGCGTTTTTCGCCGAGTGCGGCGGCCGGAATGCTGAGTGCGTTGCGGGCGTTGCCGAGCACGATGTTGACTTGCGCGGTCATCGAGATGCGCAGCCGATGTTCCGGATTCGGCACTTCGAACAGCGCGTTGTAGAACACGGCCGAGTTCGGTTTCGAGCCGCCGCCCGCGCCGCCGCCGAGCGGGCTCTGCGCTTCGGCGTAGTTCTGCGGCGCCGGTTCGATCGCGCGCAGCTTGCCGTAGTGGCGCTTGTCCGGTTCGCCGAGGATCGTGAAATACGCGGTCTGGCCGGCACTCACGCGGATCACGTCGGCTTCCGACACCTGCGCCTTCACGGTCATCGTGTCGAGATCGGCGAGCTTCAGGATCACCGGCGCCTGCTGCTGCGCGATCACGGTCTGGCCTTCCTGCGTGACGACCGCGACGACCTCGCCGTCGATCGGCGCGACGATGCGCGTGTAGCCGAGGTTCGCCTGTGCGGTTTCGATCTGGATGCGGGCCGAGCGGATCTGCGCGGCGAGCGACGAGAGCGTCGCGCGCTGCACGTCGAGCGTCGCGCGTGCGGCCTCGAACGATTCGCGCGAGGTCGCATCGTCGGGCAGCATCGCCTGCTGGCGCTTGAACGCGAGTTCCGCCTGCGTGAGTTGCGCGGCGGTCGATTGCTGCTGTGCGCGCAGGCTTTCTTCGCTGGCGCGCGCCTGGCGCAGCGCGTTTTCCGAGATCACGGGATCGATCTCGGCGAGCCACTGGCCCTTCGTGACCTTGTCGCCGAGCTTGACCTTCAGCGACTTCAACTGCCCCGACACCTGCGCCCCGACGTCGACCTGCCGGAAGGCCTGCAGCGCGCCGGTTGCCAGCACCGCATTCTCGAGATCGCCGCGCGAGACGGGCGCGGACAGGTATTGCGGATGCTTGTCGGGCGCGCACGCCTTCAGCGTGACGCCGGCGGCGATCGCGACGATGGCAAGGCTGGCCAGCACGATGCGCCGGCGGCGATGGGTCTTCTGAGTCATGAGCGTGCGGCGAGGATCAGGCGGTGCCGGCGATGCGTGCGGCCGGTCGGGACGATCCGGTCGGCGTCGCATGTCGGGCAGGTTGCCCGCGACGGCATCCGCGTACGCATCGCGCGGGCGTGCCGAGTCGAATCAGCCGCTCATGGTAAGCGAGGACATCACGCCAAATCGTGTGGAAATTGTGCTGAATTGTGCGAACGCTGGCCCGGAGCGGGGGCAGGGCGGCGTCACTATTGCGAACTGTGAGAGCAACGGGCGAAGGCCCGTGCGTGTGTTGCAGCCGCGTTAACGTGCGTCAGCGCTGCGCGGCGATGAGCGCCATCATCGGCCGGTCGCGTTCCTCGTCGAGCGCGGGCAGCGCATCGACCTGTGCCTGCGTCGGCCCCCATTCGTCCAGGTGCGTGAGCGTGAAGCCGCTGCCGATCAGCAGGTTCACGAGCGTGCCGAGCGTGCGGTGCTGCTTGACGACGCCCGGCGCGAGCCAGTCGGTCACGCGCTCGCCTTCGCGCTGATAGCCGTCGAGCGGCCAGGACCGGTTGCCCTGCGCATCGACGACGAAGCCCGGCCGGCGCGGCGCGGTATAAACGGGATGCTCGATCGAGAACACGAGCTGCCCGCCGGGCACGAGCGCGCGATGAATCGTGCGCAGCAGCGTGTCGAGGTGCGCGACGTAGTGGAACGCGAGCGAGCTGTACGCGAGATCGAACGCGGCATCCGGCAGCGTGAGCGTTTCGAGATCGGCGCGGCGGTATGTGATCGCCGGGTGCGCGGCGGTCGAGGCCGCGCGTTCGAGCATGCGCTCCGAGACGTCGATGCCGAGCACGCTGGCCGCGCCCTGGTCGGCCGCCCAGCGGCTGAACCAGCCGTAGCCACAGCCGAGATCCAGCACGTTGCGGCCGTGCAGGTCGGGCAGCAGCGCGCGCAGCGCGGGCCATTCGGGTGCGCCGTCGAGGCCTTGAATCGAGCGGTTCAGGCGGCTGTAGCCTTCGAAGAAGGCCGGGTCGTCGTAGATGTTCTGCGTCATGGGTCAGGCCTCGTGCGGGCAGGGCGCGCGGTGCCGCACGCCCGATCCCGCGAGCTTACGCGTGCGGCCCGCCCGCGTCGATCCGGCGTTGCGTGTCGGCGTCGACGATCTCGCGGATCGCGCTGAACAGCGGCGCGGCGTCGGTATAGCGGCGGCCGTAGCCGAGATTGAATGCGTAGTCGAAATCGGGCGGGTTGCTGCCCTGGTTGTGCTGCAGGATCGTTTCGAGCTTGTCGAGCGCCTTTGCCGCGCGCGCTTCCGGCGTAGCGGCTGCTTCGTATTCATCCCACAGCGCGACGATTTCGTCGCGCTGCGCAGGATCGAGCGATGCGGTCAGCGTCAGCAGGTCGTCGCGTTCGTGCGCGCTTTTGTCGGGGTGTGCGGCCTGTTCGATCGCGGGGATGTCACCGTGCAGCGCCTCGCCGAGATCGTGGACGACGCACAGCTTCAGCAGCTTCAGCGTGTCGATGCCGGGCAGCGCGTTGGCGAACACGAGCGCCATCAGGCACAGCCGCCAGCTGTGCTCGGCCGTGCTTTCCGCTCGCCCGGACGACGTGTAGCCGCTGCGCAGCACATCCTTCAGGCGTTCGGCTTCGCGCAGGAACGCGAGCCGCGCGTGGATCGTATCGGGGGTCATGGTCGGCTTCCTTGCGATGAGCCGTCTAGCGTAATGCGGGGACAAGCGGTTCGTCCACGCATGAAATATGCGTGGTGCGAGCGGGATCGGGGCGCTTTGTCGCGCCGCTACTTCACGAACAGCCCGGCCCAGCAGAACAGCGCGAAGAAACCCGTTTGAACGACGACGATCAGGCTGAACAGGTAGGGGCTGCTGCGGCGCGCCACGCGCCTGCCGCCGGCGTTGGCCACCCCCGAGCGAAGCGCGACCAGCACGGCGGCGCCCGTATAGAGAATGAACGCGACGATCACGAGTTCTCGCATGACAAACGTCGACATGTGGCATTTCCCCTTCGTGTGCTGCCATTCACGTACGCATCTTTAGCGTCGCGTGCCGGACAGGTTGAAGGACGCAGCGCCGTTGCCGTTCCGCGGTGCTGCATCGCGATCCAGCGCTTATGCATCCTGGAGCGTCTCCACGAGCCGCGCGGCAGACCCGTCCGACAACGTCATCCGCGTCCATCGGCACATGCTGCCGCGGATCGGCACGACGCGCGACGCATTGGCGCCCGTATCGAATTCGACGCTCGGCGGCCCTGCATGGTCATGCCAGCCGAGCGTATCGAGCGCGGTTTCCATGCGAACGATCTCGGGCGTCGCGTAGCGCCACAGCGACGTGCCGAGCAGCATCGACAGCGGTTGCGAGAATTCGGCCGCGCGCGCCGGAGAAGACGCGAGCAGGCGGTGCGTGAGGTCGCACACGAGATGCATGCGCCCCGCGCTGCCCGCGACGAGCCGCGCGAGCGCGTGATCGCCGGCCGAATCGAGGCGCGCGGCCAGCAGCCGCTCGGCCGTCGCGCGCTCGTCGGGCGACATCTGCTGGCGGCCGGCTTCCCAGCGCGAGATCGTCGATTGCGCGACGCCGAACAGCTCGGCCGCATGGCTTTGCTTGACGCGATGCAGCGCGCGCCAGCGCTTGAGTTGCGGGCCGAGCGGCGGCGTATGAAGCGGTGAGGCGGTCATGGCGATGCTCCGTTCGGGGTGTGCGCCGCGTTGCAGCGGCGATGGATGGAATCGTCATTCCGTTGGCGCCTGAATCGCGACGAGTTCGACCGGAACCAATGCTGCGCCGCCGAGGACAAGATCGCCGTCGACGGCGGCCGTGACCGGTGTGGGTTCTATCGCGAGATTCATGATTGCCACGGCCTCCGTCACATGCCGGGCATAAATCGTGTACGGCCGGTCGAGCAGTTGCGCCGCCACCTTGGGCGGTATGTCGAAGCCTTGGGTGGAATAACGCATTCCGGCGATGTTGCCTTCGAGTGCGAGACCGTCGTGCACGGCGACGAACCCATGCGCGGCCGCCGTCACCTGATCGACTGCTGAAGCGCCATCCGGCAGCACGACGCGGTAATGGCCTTTGACGTGACCACCCACCGCCCGGAATCCGGAGAACGACCAACGCAGTGATGTCCGGTAGCCGGCCGACATGGCTGACCGCAGCGTATCCGGCAGATCGAGGACGAAGTGGACGGGGCGGCCCAGCACGATCAGCTTCGCATGGTCTTTCGTGACCATGAAGCCGGTTACCACCTCATCGTACGGCTGTTCCCGAACCAGCCCCGACTTGAAAAACTGATCCTCGGACAGCGGTCGTTCCGTGTGTACTTGCGGTTCGTGGCAGCCCGGCAGCGCGAAGTAGCCTGCGACCAATGCGGCGGCGAGCCAGCACCGGCGTGCGATCGATATGGTCATTGTCTCGTCCCGTCTTGTGCGGTTCGGTTCTTTCGATGCCCTCGTAGCCGGATTCTCGCGTATCCGCCGCGCGTTGTCGAACGGGAAGTCTGCCTCGGCAGCGGCCGGTTCGTCCCGTCCGTGCGATGTCGACAACGTTTTCGTCGCGCTTTCAACCATCTGCGCCATATCTTATTATTCGGCCAGTGCGGGGGGATACCGGCCGCCAACGGTCATGTCGAGGCATGACGCGCCGGTACGAATTACCGCCTTTCGGCTGGCGCATTGCACGACGCGCGGTCGAAACGACAGGAAACGCGTGGCCAGCGCGTATCCCGAAAAAATGACGAGAGGGCGCGATGGTACGACTGGTCTTGCTGCTGCTGGGCATCGAATACCTGCGCACCCGCTGGCGCGGGCTGACCGTGCTCGGCTGGGTGTGGGTCGTCGCGGGCGTCGTGATCTTCGTCGATGCGCTCGACGGTGCGCTGCATTTTCCAATCCAGATCTTCGCGTGGCTGTTCCTGATCGAGGGGCTCGCGACGCTCGCGGTGGCCGGCAGCGGCGTCGGCGGGCAGCGCATCCTGCGCTACGTGAAGGGGATCGTGGTGGTGGTCGCCGCGGGGCTCGTGTTCGCCGGGCATCACCACGGCCATTTCCTGCTGTCGATGATCTTCGGCACGCTGTTCCTCGTCGACGGGCTGCTGCAGTGCACCGCCGCGTGGATGGTGCGCTATCGCCGCTGGAACGTCGCCTTCGCATGGGGCGTCGTCGAGATCCTGCTGGCCATCTTCTTCTATCAGCCGTACCCGACGCACTATGTGGGCACCGTGCCGTACTGCCTCGGCCTGCTGCTGATATTCGGCGGGATGCACATGCTGAGCCTCGCCGCGCGCGTGCGGCGGCTGACGCGCAATCCGGCGTTCGCAACGTCGCCGGCGCCGGCGCTTGCGCCGGATCTCGACGATGCGCGCGACCTGCCGCATTTCGCGCAATCCGAATGGGACGGCCCGCCGGCCGACGGCGAGCATGCGCTCACCGTGCACGTGTGGACACCGACCGGCACGTCGAAGGCCGAAGCGCAGCGCTATCCGGTGATCGACCGCTATATCGCGGCCGTGGACGTGAACGGCGTGATCTCGACCGGACACGCGGCGCTGGAGTCACCCGAGGGCATCTATATCAGCCTGTATCCCGGCGTCGAAATCGATCGTTCTCCGGACGAATTCACGCGCATCCTGCGCGCGACACGCGAAAACGACGTGCCGGGCCTGTTCCAGCCCGACTACGCGACCGAGTCGAAGGCGTGGTGCCCGTCGACCGTGCGTGTACGGATCCGCAACTACGATGCGTCGAAGCTGGATGCCTTCTGGTCGTCGTACCGGCAGAACCTGACGTACAACCTCACGCACCGCAACTGCTCGAGCACGGTGTCGAACGCGCTCGAAGCCGCACTCGACGGCGCGGTATGGCGGCTGAAGGGCGCGCGCGCCGGGTGGGGCGCGTTCGTGCGGTTGCTGCTCACGCCCGAGCTGTGGGTTGCCGCGCAGATCCGCAAGCGCGCGGTGACGATGGCGTGGACACCCGGGCTCACGCTCGACTATGCACGCGCGCTCAGCATGCTCGCCGATCCGCGGCCGTTCGCGTGGTGGAAAGTCGCGCGCTCGGCCGTGAAGGCGATCATGGTGTCGCGCCGTACTTGGCGCGAGCAGGACAACGCGGCGCTGTCGCCCGGCGGATCGGAGGCGGCGTCGATGAAATGATCGCGCGATGCCGGACGCGGGCCCGGCGTCACGGCGGCCGCCACCGTGCGGCCGCGCGATGTTGCCCGCCACGAGAACCCCCATACGCAAACAACAATGAACAAGACGAGAGCATTCCGCATCCTGATTCCCGCTGCGTTGGCGCTGACGAGCGCCGGTTTCGCGCAGGCGAGCTCGGACGAAGTGCCGCGCATGAGCAACGACGTGTACCGGACGTCGGTGTCGTTCTGCTCGAACGTCGCGGCCGCCGAGAAGATCGAGTGCCAGGGCGACATGATCGCCGCGGGCAGCCGGATCGTCGCGGCGATCGGCGGCCTGCCGCCGGCATCCGCCACGTCGATCGACGAAGGCGCGCGCAGCAAGCTGCCGGCGGCGGAGCGCAAGGGGCTCGCGCCGTGCGAGCCGGGCGCGATAGATCGGGAGGGCGTCGCGGAGGGAACGGGGGGGCGCAAGGGGGTAGATCTCGGTGGTCGCGCGCCCTTAACAACAAAACCACAAGATGTGCACCCG
>NZ_JAAGPG010000330.1:0-9570 GCF_017104665.1 Burkholderia sp. Se-20378
TCGCGACGGTGAAGGCGCGGGTGGTGCCGGTGGCGCGGTCGGCCTGACGGTGTGGGCCGCGATCGGCCAGATCGTGATGCTCGACATCGTGTTCTCGATCGACAGCATCGTGACCGCGATCGGCATGACCGAACACGTGCCGATCATGTTCGTCGCGGTGATCGTCGCCGTCGCCGTGATGCTGTTCGCTGCACAGCCGCTCGCACGCTTCATCGACCGCAACCCGACCATCGTGATGCTCGCGCTGTCGTTCCTGGTCGTGATCGGCATGACGCTGATCGCCGAAGGTTTCGGTTCGCACGTGCCGAAGGGTTACATCTACGCGGCAATGGCGTTCTCGGCTTTCGTCGAAGGCATGAACATGCTGGCGCGGCGCGCGAAGGCGAAGCGCCCGGCATCGACGGACGGCCACTGAGCCCCCGCGCGTGACACGGCTACCGCGGTGGCCGGCGTCACGCGCCTCATACGGAATCCAGACGAAATTCGCACGGAAAGGAGAGACGCGATGAAATGCCCAGTCTGCAAGACGCCCGACCTGCTGATGGCCGAGCGCCAGTCGATCGAGATCGACTACTGTCCGACCTGCCGCGGCGTGTGGCTCGATCGCGGCGAGCTCGACAAGCTGATCGCACGCGAGACCGGCGACGCGCCAGCGCGCCGCGACGAGACGCCCGTGCGGCACGATGCGCAAGCCCCGCGCGGCCATGACGGCGGGTGGGGGCGCGACGGTCGCGCGCATGACAGCCGTGACGGACGCGATGGCCGCTCGCACGACGATCGCTACAAACACGACGGCCAGCAGCGTCGCCGGAAGTCGGTGTTCGACCTGTTCGACTTCGACTGATCGCAATTGCACCGCACGTCGTAAAAAAGCCCCGCCGGGCGCGTACCCGGCGGGGCTTTTTCATGCGTGCGGGATGATCGCCCGCGTGGGTGCTTACGCGTTGCCGGCCGTCACGTCGATGCGGCGCGGACGCGTTTCCTCGCGGCGCGGAATCGTCAGCGTCAGCACGCCGTCGCGCAGGTTCGCGTCGATCCTCGACGTGTCGAGATCGGGACTCAGCACGAAGCTGCGTGCATAGCGCGTCGC
Organism: Burkholderia sp. Se-20378; assembly: GCF_017104665.1. Classification (NCBI taxonomy): domain Bacteria; kingdom Pseudomonadati; phylum Pseudomonadota; class Betaproteobacteria; order Burkholderiales; family Burkholderiaceae; genus Burkholderia; species Burkholderia sp. Se-20378. Next base: position 1,091 of record NZ_JAAGPG010000330.1, read on the forward strand.
GCGGATTTCGGCGTGCCGCACGCGGAGTTCGTCAGGCGTGTCGATCTGCGTGTCGGCTTCGATCGTCAGCGTGTTGTCGTGCACCTTCACGTCGAGGTTTTCGCGCGGCACGCCGGGCAGGTCGGCGCGCAGCGTGACGCCGAGATGATTCTCGACGATGTCCACGGCCGGCGTGATCGCGGGCCGGCGGGCGGCTTCGGCGGCAGCAGGGTGAACGGTGTTCGTCTGACGCTCGGCCAGGGTCGGGTTCGCATTCATGTCGGTATCCTGAATATTATTGAACGGTGATTGCACGCGGCTTCGATGCCTCACGCCGGCCGACGCGAATCAGCAGGCAGCCGTTTTCGTAGCGGGCGCTGACCTGGTCGGGGTCTGCATCCCGCGGCAGCTCGACGACGCGACGGAATGCACCGTGAAAGCGTTCCTGTGCATAGGTGCGCAAATCGTCGCCTTCGGCGCGTGGCGCAGCCTTGCGCTCGCCGCTGATCGTCAGCAGGTCCTTGTCGATCGAAACGTCGAAGTCGGCCGCGGCCATGCCGGGCGCGAACGCGACGATCTCGATGGCGCCGTCGGTCGCGCCGACGTTGAGTGCGGGGAAGGCGCCGGGCCGCACCGCGCGAATGCCGGACGGACGTTCGCCCAGCAGGTTGGCCACTTGCCGCTGCACGCGGGCGAATTCGTCGAACAGGTCGCTGCCGAAATGGATACCGCTCATGTTGGTCCTCCTGAACAGGGAACACGGGAGACGTGACGGCGCGACGCCTGCGGCGAGCGCGACGTGGGAGCTCCACTGGGTCGAAACGGGGGCAGTGCGCTGGATGGTGCACTGCCCGACGACGTGTAATTAGTGGCAGCCGAAGCGCATTTCAAGAGGGAATCTGCAATCTGCGTCAATGCATGCCCGTGCGGTTCGATGCGACAATCGCCGCGATCTATTTGCAGACCAACGACACGGGACAATCATGGACATTCGACGCATCGCGATCGTCGGCGCCGGCGTGATCGGCGCAAGCTGGGCCGCCTTTTATCTGACGCAGGGTTTCGACGTCGTCGCGACCGATCCGGCGCCGCACGCCGACACGCGGCTGCGCGAATCTCTCGCCGCGTTTCTCGGCGACCGGGCCGCCGAACTTTCCGCGCGGCTGTCGTTCGACGCCGATCTCGTGCGCGCACTGGATGGTGTCGACTTCGTGCAGGAAAACGGCCCGGAGCGGCTCGACCTGAAGCGTGCGCTGTATCGACAGATGGACGACGTGCTGCCCGCGCACGTGCCGATCGCGTCGAGTTCGTCGGGCCTGAAAATGTCGGACATCCAGACCGCGTGCGACAAGCATCCGGAACGCTGCCTGATCGCGCATCCGTTCAATCCGCCGCACCTGATTCCGCTCGTCGAGCTGGTCGGCAGCGATACCACCAGCCCGGACGTGATCGCGCGCGTGAAGGATTTCTACGATGCGCTCGGCAAGCAGACGATCGTCCTCAACAAGGAGATGACCGGCCACGTCGCGAACCGGCTCGCGGCCGCGCTGTTCCGCGAGGTGTATCACCTCGTCGGTGAAGGCGTCGTGAGCGTCGCCGATGCGGACAAGGCCGTCGCGTGGGGCCCCGGCCTGCGCTGGGGGCTGATGGGGCAGTGCCTGACCTATCACCTCGGCGGCGGCGCGGGCGGGATCGAGCACTTTCTCGAACACCTGTCGGGGCCGATCACGAGCTGGTGGGACGACCTCGGCACGCCTTCGTTCGATCCGGACGTCGATCGCAAGCTGAACGACGAATTGCGCGCGATCCAGGGCGAGCGCTCGATGCAGGAACTGGCAGCCGAACGCGACCGCTTGCTCGTCGAGCTGATCGACGCGCGGCGCCGCAGCTTCCTGCCGTGACCGCGTCGCGGCGTCGCGTCCGGGCCGCGGCCGGCTATTGCTGTGCGGCGGTTTGTGCTGCCTGCGGCGTCTGCGCGAGCCATGCCGGGCTCGCGGCCTGCACGAGTTCGCGGTTGCGCGCGCGGGTCGCGGCGTTCGGCGGATAGTTGCCGTCGTTCGTCGGCAGTTGGCCGTCGAGATAGGCCTGCTTGAGTTGCGCAATGACTTCCGCGCGGGTCAGCCCCTGCGCGGGCGCTGAGGTATCGGACGTCTGGGCAAAGGCGGGGGACAGCAGGGCGGCGGCGGCGGTCGCGACGGCGAATCGCATGACATTCATGGCGTGCTCCGATCAAGGGGACGGGACACCGGATGCGCGCGGCGGCTGGCCGTGCGTTCCGATGGGTCCCATTGTCGCGAGCGGGTGCTGCGTGGACGATGACGCGTTCCGGGCAAAGCTGTCAGTTGCGGGCGCGGGCACCGGGCGCGGTCCCCTCTGCGGGTGCCGCGCCGGTGCGGTTACAACTCTGACGCTGCCGCAATCAGCGTGGCTTCGAGTGCGAGCGTCGAACGCGACGCGGCCGCCGGCCGGTCGATCACATATTCGAGTTCGCCGAGTTCGGGCAGCCCGGCCTCGAGCCGTGCGAGCCCGGCCGGAATCACGTAGCCGGCGAACGCGCTGACGCCGAGCCCCGCGCTCGCCGCGGCGCGCAACACCGCGACGCTGCTGCTCACGACCGCGATCCGGTACGGCCGCCCGACGGCTTCGAGCGATTCGAGCACGCGGCGGCGCGACACGCTCGGCTCCGGATGCATCGCGAGCGGCAGCACGGCCTCGTGGCCTGTGATCCGCGAATCGGGGCCCGTGCACCAGTACAGCGGCTCGCTGCGGATCACGCGGCCGCGCCGGCTGCCGGCGATGCGCTTCGCAAACACGAGATCGTGCCGCCCTTCGTCGAGCGCGTCGAACAGGTCGCCCGACAGCCCGGTCGAGATCGCGAGCTCGACTTCCGGATTGCGCTGCACGAAGCTCGCGAGCGCGGCGGTCAGGTGCGCCGACGCGAAATCCTCCGACATCGCGAGCCGCACCTTGCCCGACAGCGGCGGCCCGCACACCGACGTGACGGCCTCGTCCATCAGTTCGAGGATGCGCACCGCGTAGCGGAACAGCGCGTCGCCGTGCTGCGACAGGTGCACGTTGCGCGTGTCGCGCTCGAACAGCGGCCGGTCGAGCAGTTCCTCGAGGCGGCGGATATGCTGGCTGACGGTCGACTGCGACAGGCTCACGCGCTCGGACGCGGCGGTGAAGCTGCCGGACTGGGCGACGGCGACGAAGCTGCGCAGCAGCTCGGGCGGTAACGGACGCATTGCTAAATCCACTGAATCGGTTTCGACAACTTCATAAATGGCCGGATATTGCGGCGCTAGTATCGGATCACGCCCCGGTGCGGCCCGCAACCAGGCGCACCGGACGCGCAGCCCGCGTCGGGCCGGCGGCTGCTTCGTTCAGTCTAAGGCATCCGGCGTCCGGCCCGAAACCGCATCATCCCATCGACCGCCCGAGAACGTGCCCGCATGACGGGCCGCCGGGCCGCGGCGCACCGCCGCAGGAGACACGCCCGGCACGGGATCGGCGGGCAAGGTTCGGCTCCTGCTGGCGGCAATGCGCCCGTCACGAAGAGACTGGAGACGACTCATGATCATCTACGGAACCGCGCTGCTGGCGTTCTGCCACCTGGCCGGATTGTTCCTCGGCGACCTGCTCGGCGGGGCGATCGGCGTGAAGACCAACGTCGGCGGCGTCGGCATCGCGATGCTGCTGCTGATCTGCCTGCGCCTGTGGCTGCACCGCCGCGGCTGGCTGCCGAAGGAGACCGAGGCCGGCGTCGGTTTCTGGGGCGCGATGTACATCCCCGTCGTGGTTGCAATGGCCGCGAACCAGAACGTCGTCGCCGCGCTGAAGGGCGGGCCGGTCGCGCTGCTGGCCGCCGTCGGCGCGGTCGCAATCTGCGCATGCTGCATCGCGGTACTCGTGCGCACCGGGCGCGACGACACGGCCTTCGCGGGCGTGCCGCAATTCGAAGAACAGTGACGGAGGCCGCCATGCTGCAGATGCTCGAAAAAACCGTCGCCCACAACGGGCTCGTCGCGTCGTTCGCGCTGGTCGGCCTGATCATGTGGCTGTCGTCGATCGCGTCGCGCAAGCTCACGTTCGGCCGCGTGCACGGCTCCGCGATCGCGATCGTGATCGGCCTCGCGCTGGCCTACGTCGGCGGCGCATTCACCGGCGGCGAGAAGGGGATCGCCGACGTGCCGCTGTTCGCGGGCGTCGGCCTGATGGGCGGCGCGATGCTGCGCGATTTCGCGATCGTCGCGACCGCGTTCGAAGTGCAGCCGACCGAGGCGCGCAAGGCCGGGCTCGTCGGCGTCGTGTCGCTGCTGCTCGGCACCGTGCTGCCGTTCATCGTCGGTGCGTGCATCGCGCGTGCATTCGGCTACACCGACGCGGTCAGCATGACGACCATCGGCGCGGGCGCCGTCACCTACATCGTCGGCCCGGTCACGGGCGCGGCGATCGGCGCAAGCTCCGACGTGATCGCGCTCAGCATCGCGACGGGGCTCGTCAAGGCGATCATCGTGATGGTCGGCACGCCGGTCGCGGCCAACTTCATGGGCCTGACGACGCCGCGTTCCGCGATGATCTTCGGCGGCCTGGCCGGCACCGTCAGCGGCGTGAGCGCGGGGCTTGCCGCGACCGATCGCCGGCTCGTCCCGTACGGCGCGCTCGTCGCGACGTTCCATACGGGCGTCGGCTGCCTGCTCGGCCCGTCGGTGCTGTTCTTCACGACGCGCGCGCTGGTCGGCGCATAGGCCCGGACGATGGGCGGCCCGTGCGCGGGTCGCATCCATCGCCGCGTCCTCTGAGTCGCATTCGTCAACATCATCAATCGGCGGCGGCGCCAGGCTTAGAATGCCGCTGAACCATCGAAGCGGGAGAACTGTTCATGACGGGATGGAATCACGCGCGGCAGGCGCGCGATGCACGGCTCGCGGCCGGCGCGGCTTACGCGCAGGGCAAGCGGGTCGATGCGCGCGACACCGTGGCGTTGCTCGAAGCGGTGCTGCGGCCCGGTGACCGCGTCTGTCTCGAAGGCGACAACCAGAAGCAGGCCGACCTGCTCGCGACGGCGCTCGCCGACGTCGACAGCGCGAAGATCCACGACCTGCACATGGTGCAGTCGGGTGTCGTGCTGCCCGAGCATCTCGACGTGTTCGAGCGCGGCATCGCGAAGCGCCTCGACTTCGCGTATTCGGGCCCGCAGTCGCAGCGGATCGCGAAGCTGCTGTTCGGCGGCAAGATCGCGCTCGGCGCGGTGCACACCTATCTCGAGCTGTTCGCTCGCTACTTCATCGACCTCACGCCGCAGGTCGCGCTGATCGCCGCGGTCAGCGCCGATCGCGACGGCAACCTGTACACCGGCCCGAACACCGAAGATACGCCCACCGTCGTCGAGGCCACCGCGTTCAAGGACGGCGTCGTGATCGCGCAGGTCGACCGCATCGTCGACAAGGTGCCGCGCGTCGACATCCCGGGCGACCGCGTGCATTTCGTCGTCGAGGCCGGCCGGCCGTTCTACGTCGAGCCGCTGTTCACGCGCGATCCGGCCGCGATCACCGAAACGCAGATCCTCACCGCGATGCTCGCGATCAAGGGCATCTACGAGCCGTACGGCATCAAGCGCCTGAACCACGGGATCGGCTTCAACACGGCCGCGATCGAGCTGCTGTTGCCGACCTACGGCGAGAAGCTCGGGCTGAAGGGCAAGGTCTGCTCGCACTGGGCGCTCAATCCGCACCCGACGCTGATTCCCGCGATCGAATCGGGCTGGGTCGAGCAGATCCACTGCTTCGGCTCGGAAGTCGGGATGGACGACTACATCCGTGCGCGTTCCGACATATGGTTCACGGGCTCCGACGGGTCGCTGCGCTCGAACCGCGCGTTCTGCCAGACGGCCGGCCTCTATGCGTGCGACATGTTCATCGGCTCGACGCTGCAGATCGACCTGTCCGGCCATTCGTCGACGGTCACGGCCGAGCGCATTGCCGGTTTCGGCGGCGCGCCGAACATGGGCAGCGACGCGCGCGGCCGGCGCCATCCGAGCGAGCCGTGGCTGAAGGCCGGCGCGGAAGCCGACCCCGACACGCCGGCGGCGCTCAGGCGCGGCCGCAAGCTCGTCGTGCAGATCGGCGAGACGTTCGGTGACAAGAACGTACCGATGTTCGTCGAGAAGCTCGACGCGCTGAAGCTCGCCGACAAGCTGCAGCTCGATCTCGCGCCGATCATGGTCTACGGCGACGACGTCACGCACATCGTCACCGAGGAAGGGATCGCGAACCTGCTGATGTGCCGCGACAAGGACGAGCGCGAGCACGCGATCCGCGGCGTCGCCGGCTATACGGAGATCGGCCGCGGCCGCGACCGGAAGATGGTCGAGCGGCTGCGCGAGCGCGGCGTGATCCGCCGCCCGGAGGATCTCGGCATCGATCCGCTCGACGCCGATCGCCGCTGGCTCGCCGCGCGATCGATCAAGGATCTCGTGCACTGGTCGGGCGGGCTCTATGCGCCGCCGGCCCGGTTCCGCAACTGGTAAGGACAAGGGCATGGAACAGTTGAACTATCGCTTCACCGCGCGCGAGCGCGCGAAGGGCGAGCAGGCTGCGGCGCTCGTCGGCGTGGTGGCATCCGGCAATCTCGAAGTGCTCGTCGAGCGCGTGCTGCCGGGCAACGAATGCGAGATCGACATCCGCACGGCGGCGGTCGGATTCGGCGCGGTGTGGCAGGCCGTCGTCACGGATTTCGTCGAGCGGCGCACGCCGGGCGGCCTGAAGCTGTCGATCAACGACGGCGGCGCGCGGCCCGACATGGTGTCGCTGCGGCTCGCGCAGGCCGTGCGCGCGATCGAGGGAGATGCGTCATGAACACCCCCCACGCTCACATCCATTCGCTGCCTCCCGACGGGGCCGGTGCCTCCCTAGGGGCGGGGGCGCCGAACGACGCGATCCACGACGCACCGACGTTCGTCGCGAACGCCGCGAGCTGGTACGAAGCATCGGCGCGGCAGCGCGTCGACGGGCTGCTCGACGCCGGCAGTTTCAGCGAATTCCTCGGCCCGGCCGAGCGCGTGACGAGCCCGCACCTGCCGCTGTTCGACCTGCCGCAGCAGTTCGACGACGGGATGGTGGTCGGCCACGGCCGGCTCGACGGCCAGCCGGTGTTCGTCGCCGCGCAGGAAGGCCGCTTCATGGGCGGCGCGTTCGGCGAAGTGCACGGCGCAAAGCTCACCGGGCTGTTGCGAGCCGCACGCGAAACCGGCAAGCCGGTGCTGATCCTGTTCGATACGGGTGGCGTGCGGTTGCAGGAAGCGAACGCGGGCGAACTCGCGATTGCCGAGATCATGCGTGCGCTCGTCGAAGCGCGCTCGGCCGGCGTGCCGGTGATCGGGCTGATCGGCGGGCGCGCGGGCTGCTATGGCGGCGGCGGGTTGCTCGCCGCGTGCTGCTCGGCGCTCGCGGTATCGGAGCAGGGCCGCATCAGCGTGTCGGGCCCCGAAGTGATCGAGACCAATCGCGGCGTCGAGGAATTCGATGCGAAGGACCGCGCGCTGATCTGGCGCACGATGGGCGGCAAGCACCGTCGGCTGATCGGCGGCGCGGATCGCTACGTGGCCGACACGCCCTATGCGTTCCGTGCGGCGGCGCTCGAGCTGATCGGCCGCGCGCCGAAGTTCGACGCGGCGATGCTGCGCGCGGAACAGGCGCGCCTCGAAGCGCGCGTCGAACGGTTCGGCGCATGCACGGACGCGCTCGACGTGTGGCGCACGCTCGGAGCGAGCGCACCGGAAGCGATCCCGGGGATGCCCGACGATGCGTTCGCCACGCTCGCCGACCAATTGCAGGAGAGCCCGCATGACGCTCGATGAAGTACTGAATTCGCTGTTCCCGCAAGGCCATTCGATCGCCCGTAACGGCGGCCTGCTGACCGGCCACGCGGAACTGGCCGGCACGCGCGTCGACGTGATCGGCGTCGCCGACCGTTTGCCGTTCGGCATCGACCAGGCGCTGACGCTCGCGGCGCGCGTGCTCGACACGATCGCGCGCGGCGGCGATACGCCGATCCTCGTGCTGGTCGACAGCGACAGCCAGCGGATGAGCAAGCGCGACGAACTGCTCGGCCTGAACGAAGGGCTGTCGCATCTCGCGAAGTGCCTGATGCACGCGGATCTCGCCGGGCATCGGACGATCGGCGTGCTGTACGGCCACACGGCCGCGGGCGCGTTCATCGCGACCGCGCTCGCGACCCGCACGCTGCTCGCGGTGCCGGGCGCCGAGCCGGAGGTGATGGACCTGCCGTCGATGTCGCGCGTGACCAAGCTGCCGATCGACGTGCTGAAGGAGATGTCGCGCTCGACGCCGGTGTTCGCGCCGGGGCTCGACAATCTCGTGCAGATGGGCGCCGTCGACGCCGTGCTCGATCCGGCCCGCGCGCTCGACGCGCAGGTTGGCGAATGGCTCGGCAAGCCCGCCGATCGCGTCGACCGGCGGGCGTCACGCGGCCGGCCGGTT
>NZ_JAAGPG010000331.1:0-9429 GCF_017104665.1 Burkholderia sp. Se-20378
GATCTCATCCGCGCCTGCTTCACGTGCGGCGGCTCCGGCGCATCTTTCGGGCGCACGCGCACGCGCAGCGTCGAGACTGGCCAGCCGCGCTTCTGCAGATCGCCGAGCAGCCGCGGCTCGACCTGCCGCAGCCGCGCGGCCAGCGCGTTGTGCGCGGCAAAGAGGGTCAGGGTCCCGTCCTTCACGAAGCCGGGTTCGACGTGGTTCGCCAGATAGTCGGGCAGGAGCGCGGCAAGATCGCGCTGCAGTGACGCGATCTGCTCGACGCCGGCGCGCAGCGCCGCGAACGCGTCAGTGCGGCCGAGCACTTCGGACACGGGTTGCGGGCGATACGGGGCGAGCGGGCCGAAACGCTTGGAAAATCGGTTCATCGAGACATTCTTCGGGCGCGCACGCGCGCGGACGTTGACGCCGATTGTACCCGCGCGGGCCCGGGCACGGGCGGCTTTCGCCCCGTCGGCCCGGCCGTCGGCGCATAGTGCCCGTCCGGCCGAGACACGGGCGCGCGCGTTCCCGCGTGCTAAAATTCGACGTTTGAGTCCACTAATTCGCTAAGCCGCCGAGGCTCGGGCGTCGGGGCGCGCAACACGCGCCGGGCGCCGGTGCTGCGACGCAGGATCCGATCCGATGACAACCGGTTTTCTCCAGAAAATTTTTGGCAGCCGCAACCAGCGGCTCGTCAAGCAATACCAAAAGACCGTCACGACGATCAATGCGCTCGAAACGCAGATCGAGAAGCTGACGGACGACCAGTTGCGCGGCAAGACGGACGAATTCCGCCAGCGGGTCGCGGCCGGCGAGTCGCTCGACAAGCTGCTGCCCGAGGCATTCGCGGTCTGTCGCGAGGCCAGCCGTCGCGTGCTGAAGATGCGGCACTTCGACGTGCAGATGATCGGCGGCATGGTGCTCCACTACGGCAAGATCGCGGAAATGCGCACCGGCGAGGGCAAGACGCTCGTCGCGACGCTGCCCGTGTACCTGAACGCGCTGGCAGGCCGCGGCGTGCACGTGGTGACCGTCAACGATTACCTCGCGCAGCGCGACGCCGAATGGATGGCGCGCCTCTACAACTTCCTCGGTCTGTCGGTCGGCATCAACCTGTCCGGCATGGAGCACGACCAGAAGCAGCAGGCCTACGCGGCGGACATCACGTACGGCACGAACAACGAATTCGGCTTCGACTACCTGCGCGACAACATGGTCTACGAGACCGACGCGCGCGTGCAGCGGGCACTGAATTTCGCGGTCGTCGACGAAGTGGACTCGATCCTGATCGACGAGGCGCGTACGCCGCTGATCATTTCGGGCCAGGCCGAGGATCACACCGAACTGTACGTGCGGATGAACGCACTGCCGCCGCTGCTCGAGCGCCAGATCGGTGAAGAGAAGGCCGACGGCACGGGCGTCGAGAAGCCGGGCGACTACACGCTCGACGAGAAGGCACGCCAGGTGTTCCTGACGGAGTCGGGCCACGAGAAGGCCGAGCGCCTGCTCGCCGAATGGGGCCTGATCGGCGAGGGCGAGAGCCTGTACGCACCGCAGAACATCACGCTGATGCACCACGTGTACGCGGCGCTGCGCGCACACACGCTGTTCCACAAGGATCAGCACTACGTCGTGCAGAACGGCGAAGTGGTCATCGTCGACGAATTCACGGGCCGCCTGATGGCCGGCCGCCGCTGGTCGGACGGCCTGCATCAGGCCGTCGAAGCGAAGGAACACGCGAAGATCCAGAGCGAGAACCAGACGCTCGCCTCGATCACGTTCCAGAACTACTTCCGGATGTACGCGAAGCTGGCCGGCATGACCGGTACCGCCGACACCGAAGCGTACGAATTCAACGAGATCTACGGCCTCGAGACGGTCGTGATCCCGACCAACCGTCCGCCGAAGCGGATCGACAAGCAGGACCAGATCTACAAGACGGCCAAGGAGCGCTATGACGCGGTGATCCGCGACATCCGCGAATGCTACGAGCGTGGCCAGCCGGTGCTGGTCGGCACGACGTCGATCGAGAACTCCGAACTGCTGTCGCACCTGCTGAAGCAGGCCGGGTTGCCGCACGAAGTGCTGAACGCGAAGCAGCACGAGCGCGAAGCGGCGATCGTTGCGGAAGCCGGCCGTCCGAAGCGCGTCACGATCGCAACCAACATGGCCGGTCGCGGTACCGACATCGTGCTCGGCGGCAACGCCGAGAAGCAGGCCGCGTTCATCGAAGCCGACGAAGCCATCCCGGCCGACGAAAAGGCGCGCCGCATCCAGCAGCTGCACGACGAGTGGGAAACGCTGCACGAGCAGGTGAAGGCCGCGGGCGGCCTGCACATCATCGGCACCGAGCGCCACGAATCGCGCCGGATCGACAACCAGCTGCGCGGCCGTGCGGGCCGCCAGGGCGATCCGGGCTCGTCGCGCTTCTACCTGTCGCTCGACGATCCGCTTCTGCGCATCTTCGCGGGCGACCGCGTGCGTTCGATCATGGATCGCCTGAAGATGCCGGAGGGCGAGGCGATCGAGGCCGGCATCGTTACGCGCTCGATCGAATCCGCGCAGCGCAAGGTCGAAGCGCGCAACTTCGACATCCGCAAGCAGCTGCTCGAATACGACGACGTGTCGAACGACCAGCGCAAGGTGATCTATCAGCAGCGTAACGAGCTGCTCGAAGCGCACGATATCACCGAGACGATCACCGCGATGCGTCATGGCGTGGTGACCGAAGTCGTCCGCCAGTTCGTGCCGGAAGGCAGCATCGAAGAACAGTGGGACGTGCCCGAGCTCGAGGAAGCGCTGCGCAACGACTGGCAGCTCGACCTCGCGATCCAGGAAATGGTGAACGAGTCGTCGTCGATCACGGCCGAGGAGATCCTCGACGCGGTGATGACGGCCGCCGACGAGCAGTACGAGGCGAAGGTCGCGATGGTCGGCCGCGAATCGTTCAGTGCGTTCGAGCGTTCGGTGATGCTGCAGACGGTCGACCGCCTGTGGCGCGAGCACCTCGCGGCGCTCGACCACCTGCGCCAGGGCATCCACCTGCGCGGCTATGCGCAGAAGAACCCGAAGCAGGAATACAAGCGCGAAGCGTTCGAACTGTTCGCCGCGATGCTCGAGGCGATCAAGCAGGAAGTCACGCGCGTCGTGATGAACGTGCAGATCCAGTCGCCGGAACAGCTCGAGCAAGCCGCCGAGCAGATTGAGGAGCGTGGCGGTCATCTCGAGAACGTCGAGTACCAGCACGCCGATTACGCGGAAGCCGGTGCGCCGGTGGCGAACGTCGCGGCTGCCGCGGCGGCCACCGCGACGGCCGACATGGTCGGCAGCGCGATGACGCACAGCGGCCCCGGCGGCGAAATGCCGAAGGTCGGTCGCAACGACCCGTGCCCGTGCGGCAGCGGCAAGAAGTACAAGCAATGTCACGGGAAGCTGTCATGATCGACGGCGGCGCGCGTCACGCGTGCCGCTTCGTTCGCAGCTTCGAGTGAGTAATGTGAGTTGCGGCGGCCCGCGCGTGCGGCCGCCGGTTCTTCCAATCGATGCCGGCGCATGCCGGCATTTTCCATCCGGCAGGTGTGCCCCATGGCTGTCAATTTTCCGTCGATCGATCCCGCCCAACTGCATCCCGTCGCCGGCGTCACGCTCGGCTGGGCGGAAGCGAACATCCGCAAGCCGAATCGCAAGGACGTGCTGGTCATTTCCGTCGACGAAAGCGCGACGGTCGCGGGCGTGTTCACCGAAAACCGTTTCTGCGCAGCGCCGGTCATCGTCTGCCGCGAGCACCTGGCGAAGGTGCGCGCAGGCGGCGCGGGCATTCGCGCGCTCGTCGTGAACACGGGCAATGCGAACGCGGGTACGGGCGAGCCGGGCCTCGTGAACGCACGCGAAACCTGCGCGGAACTCGCGCGCCTCGCAGGCATCGAGCCGGCGCAGGTGCTGCCGTTCTCGACCGGCGTGATCCTCGAGCCGCTGCCGATCGATCGCCTGAAGGCCGGGCTGCCGGCTGCGCTCGCGAACCGCAAGGCCGCGAACTGGTTTGACGCCGCGCAGGCGATCATGACGACGGACACGCTGCCGAAGGCCACGTCGCGCCAGGTGACGATCGACGGCCACACGGTCACGCTGACAGGCATCAGCAAAGGCGCGGGCATGATCAAGCCGAACATGGCGACGATGCTCGGCTTCCTCGCATTCGACGCGAACGTCGCACAGCCGGTGCTCGACACGCTCGTGAAGGAAGTGGCCGACCGCTCGTTCAACTGCATCACGATCGACGGCGACACGTCGACGAACGACTCGTTCATCCTGATCGCATCGGGCAAGAGCACGCTGCCGGCGATCACGTCGACCGATTCGCCGGCCTATGCGGCGCTGCGCGATGCGGTGACGGAAGTCGCGCAGGTGCTGTCGCAGCTGATCGTGCGCGATGGCGAAGGCGCGACGAAATTCATGACGGTGCAGGTCGAAGGCGGCAAGAACGTCGCGGAATGCCGCCAGATCGCTTACGCGATCGGCCATTCGCCGCTCGTGAAGACGGCCTTCTACGCATCCGACCCCAACCTCGGCCGGATTCTCGCGGCGATCGGCTATGCGGGCGTCGCGGATCTCGACGTCGACAAGATCGACCTCTATCTCGACGACGTGCTCGTCGCGAAGGCGGGCGGCCGCAACCCCGCCTACCAGGAAGAGGACGGCCAGCGCGTGATGAAGCAGAGCGAAATCACGATCCGCGTGCTGCTCGGCCGCGGCGATGCGCAGGCCACCATCTGGACGTGCGACCTGTCGCACGACTACGTGAGCATCAACGCGGATTACCGCTCCTGATCGGGAGTGCTCGAACGACATGGACAAGCTTGAACAGTTTCTGACGCGCGCCGAAGCACTGCTCGGCCGTCTCGAGGGGATGCTGCCGCCCGCGCCGGCAGCGGTCGACTGGAATGCCGCACACGCGTTCCGCTGGCGCAAGCGCCAGGGGCGCGGCTATCTGCAGCCGGTGCCGGCCGTTTCGTCGATCACGCTCGACGATCTGCACAACATCGATCGCCAGAAAGGGCTGATCGAACAGAACACGCGGCAGTTCGTGCAGCAGAAGCCGGCCAACAACGTGCTGCTGACCGGCGCGCGCGGTACCGGCAAATCGTCGCTGATCAAGGCGTGCCTGAACGCGTATGCGCAGGACGGCCTGCGCCTGATCGAAGTCGACAAGGACGACCTGCACGATCTCGGCGACATCGTCGACCTGATCTCGCAGCGTCCCGAGCGCTTCATCGTGTTCTGCGACGACCTGTCGTTCGAGGAAGGCGAGTCGGGCTACAAGGCGCTGAAGGTCGCGCTCGACGGCTCGATCGCCGCGCAGTCGGACAACGTGCTGATCTATGCGACGTCGAACCGCCGCCATCTGCTGCCCGAGTACATGAGCGACAACGAGACGTACAAGCATCTCCCGGATGGCGAGATTCACCCCGGCGAAGTCGTCGAGGAAAAGATCTCGCTGTCGGAGCGCTTCGGCCTGTGGGTCAGCTTCTATCCGTTCAAGCAGGACGACTACCTCGACATCGTCGGGCACTGGCTGCGTCATTTCGGCTGTCCGGATGCGGAGATCGAATCCGCCCGCGGCGACGCGCTTGTATGGGCGCTCGAGCGCGGCTCGCGGTCGGGGCGCGTCGCGTGGCAGTTTGCGCGTGACTGGTCGGGCCGCAAGGAGCAGGCATGAGCGCGGATCTCGCACAAGGTGCGGTGCGCGCACCCGATGGTCGCAAGGTGACGGAAGTCGCGGTCGGCGTGATGGTGCAGCCGGACGGCACGGACGGCCGCTGCCGTTACCTGCTCGCGCAGCGGCTGCAAGGCAAGCCGTATGAAGGCTACTGGGAGTTTCCGGGCGGCAAGCTGGAGGCCGGCGAAAGCGTCGAGGACGCGCTTGCGCGCGAACTGCACGAGGAGCTCGGCATCGAAGTCACGGCCAGCCATCGCTGGCACACGCTCGAGCACGACTATCCGCATGCGTACGTGCGGCTGTATTTCTGCAAGGTGACGGGCTGGACGGGTGAGCCGCACAGCAAGGAAGGGCAGGCGTTCGTGTGGCAGCAACTGCCGGTCGAAGTCGCGCCGCTGCTGCCGGCCGCGCTGCCGGTGCTCGAACTGCTCGAGAAGGAAGCGGCGTCGAACTGACGCCACGATGGCCTGCCGGAAAGGCGGGCCATATCACTGGCGGGCGGCGCCGCGCGCCGCTCAGCTGTCTCGACGGCCTTCCGTGCCGTCTTCTTCCGACGAGGGACCCTCGTCGGAGGATCCACCGATCCGGTACTTTTCCGCGGCCCATGCGCCGAGGTCGAGCTGCTTGCAGCGGGCCGAGCAGAACGGGCGGAACTGATTTTCGGGCGTCCAGCGCACTGCGGCGCCGCACGACGGGCATTTCACAACGGTAGTCATACGAAAGCGATTCGGCCCGCGGCCGTTACAGATTGCACAGTGTCAGATGGAACGGCACGTCGATGTCCACCGCGCGCGGCCGCACATCGCCGTCCTGCATGGTGAACCGTACCCACAACATGTATTTGTTGGCGCTCGCTTCGGGAATGACGCGCAGCTCCGGCGATACGCGTACCTGCATCAATTGGTACGTGCGGCCGGACAGCATCTGCTGGTAGCTGCCTTGCATCGCCATGACCTTCGACGCCTGACCCGATTCGCGCGCGAGCCGCAGCACGATCGTCACCGCGTCGCGCAGCGGCAGCATCGGCAGAATCCACTTCGCGATGTCCTGACGACGCTGCTCGGCGGGCCACTGCTGCCATGCATAGTACGACGGCAGGTCGAACTTGCAGGTGCCGCCGGGGATCACTGCACGGCTGCGGATGCTGGCGAGCCACTCGTTGTCGACGAGGTGCTGGCCGGTCTTGCCCTGCATCTGCGCGAGATTCGCGAGCGTCTGCTCGATTTCGCCGAGCACGGCTTCGAGCGCGTTCTGCTCGATGCCCGGATTGCCGCGAAAGGGGGCGAGCGTCTGGCGCTGACGTTCGAGCTCCTTCATCAGATCCGATTTCAGGTCCGCGCGGCCCGTTACCTCGGCGATTTCGAACAGCGTCGTCAGCGCGACGTGGTGTTCACGCGGGTCCTCCTGAGCCAAAAAGAACGCGAAGCGCTCGAAGAGATCTTCGAGGCGCAACAGCGTGCGAATTCGCTCGTTGAACGGATACTCGTAAAGAATCAAGCGCGCTCGCCTCTTGGGTAGGGATTGAAACAATGCAGGACATTCTAATGCTCACTCTCTACCCTAGCAACGCGCCAATTTCGTACACCATCACGATTGGCGCGAGGTTCAGTGCGCGGCGGCCGCAAACCCGAGATAGCGTTGGTGCAGTGCATCGACCTGTGCGGCGAGCGCGTCGGGTGTCGTCGCGTCGTTGACGATCACGTCGTCGGCTGCCGCGAGACGGGCTTCGCGCGTCGCCTGTTTCGCGATGATCGCTTCGACCTGCTCGCGCGTGAAGCCGTTGCGCCGCATCACGCGTGCAATCTGCGTTTCGACCGGGCAATCGACGACGAGCACGCGATCGCTGCGCGCCTTCCAGTTGCCTGACTCGACGAGCAGCGGCACGACGAACATCACATACGGGCCTTGCGCTTCGCGCGCTTCGCGATCGGTTTCCGCACGGATCAGCGGGTGCGTGATCGCTTCGAGGCGCCGGAGCGCGGCGTCGTCGCTGAAGATCAGTGCGCGCATCTTTGCACGATCGAGCGAGCCGTCGGCGGCCACGAAGTCGCGACCGAATGCCTGTTCGATCGCGGGCATCGCGAGACCGCCCGGTGCGGTAATGCGATGGGCGATCAGATCGGTATCGACCAGCGACGCGCCGCGGGCGCCGAACAGATCGGCGACGGTCGTCTTGCCGCTGCCGATGCCGCCGGTGAGTCCAATTGCGAACATGTCAGCCTCCGAGCGCCGAATAGAACGGGGTGCCGAAAAACAGCGTCGCGACGCCGCCTGCCGCGAGGAACGGGCCGAACGGAATCGGCTCCTCGAAACGCATGCGGCCGCGCCAGGTCGCGATGAGCCCGACGATCGCGCCCGTCACCGCGGCGAACAGCACGACTTGCGGCAATGCGGCCCAGCCCATCCATGCGCCGAGCGCGGCGAGTAGCTTCAGGTCACCGAAACCGATGCCCTCGATGCCGCGCAGCCATTTGAACAGCCAGTAGATCGACCACAGGAACAGGTAACCGGCGATGGCCCCGATCACGGCGGAGCGCAGCGACGTGAAGGTGCCGCCGAGGTTCAGCACGAGTCCGGCCCAGAGGAGCGGCAGCGTCATCGAGTCGGGCAGGTAGCCGGTCCGGATATCGATCGCGCTCATCGCGAGCAGTGCGGCGCACAGCGCGAACGCGGCAAGCGCGGCGACGGTCGGGCCGAATGCCGCGAGCGAGCCGGCGGCGAGCAGCGCGCACGCGAGCTCGACGAGCGGATAGCGGATGCCGATCGCGTGGCCGCAGCGCCGACAGCGCCCGCGCAGCATCAGGTAGCTGACGAGCGGGATGTTTTCCCATGCGCGCAGCACGTGGCCGCAATGCGGGCAGGCGCTGCGCGGGCGCCACAGATCGTAGCGCGGCGGGTAGCCGTCGTCGGGCGGGGCGCTCGCGTTGCCGGTTGCTTCATCGATCTCGGCCTGCCACGCACGCTGCATCATCACGGGCAACCGGTGCACGACCACGTTCAGGAAGCTGCCGATACAAAGGCCGATGACGACCGCGAACGCATACTGCAGCGTGGGCGGCAGCATCGCCAGCGCGAGCAGCGTGCTCTCGGGCGAATCGGTAACGGCGGACAGGGGCGCTGGCGTCATGAGGCTCAAGGTTCGGACTAAAAGGCGACAGAATCGGTTGCGATGCTACACCACGTTGCCGAGCTGAAGGATGGGCAGGTACATCGCGATCACGAGGCCGCCGACGAGTGCACCCAGCACGATCACGATCAGCGGTTCGCCGAGTGCGGCGAGTGTGTCGAGACGCGCGTCGAGCTGGCGTTCGCACAACGCGGCGATGTCGGCGAGCATCGTGTCGAGCGCACCGGTTTCCTCGGCGACGGCGATCGGCTGCACGACGTCGTCCGGAAAGCAACCGGCCGACTGCATCGCGTCAGCGAGACGCGCGCCGCGCAGCACACGAGCTGCGATGTGCGTGGTGGCGTGCTCGAACACCGGATGGCCGGCGGTGCGCTCGAGCGTGGCAAAGGCGTCGGCGAGTGGCACGCCGGCGCCGAGCAGCGTCGCGAGCGAGCGGCACCAGCGTGCGGCTGCGTACCGGGTGAGTGCACTACCCGCGAGCGGCGCGTGCAGCAGGCGCCGCGCGACAGCGTGGCGCAGCGGTGCAGACCGACGCAGTGCGTGATGTGCGGCCAGCCCCGCTGCTGCCGTACCGGCAGCGAGCACGCCGCCCCACGCCGAC